>CAISUR010000600.1 GCA_903888655.1 uncultured Bacteroidota bacterium
AAATGATATTGGCTACAATTTTTTTCGATTACTTAAAACAACCAAAAATAATTCGATTATTGATTGATTTTGAATTTTGACCTAATTTTAACCTTCATTTAACTATGAAATGATTAATTTTAACAAATTCAAGGCATTTAAAATCTGCTATTTAAAGCTGTCGATACCATTATTATGCTTTAGCCAAACAAAAAAGCCTATAATTATTTGCTTAAAATAAAAAATGTATTAAATTTGCACCCGCATTGAAGCACTAATTGGTCTATGGTGTAATGGTAACACAACTGTTTTTGGTGCAGTCTTTCTAGGTTCGAGTCCTAGTAGACCAACAAAAAAAGCCGTCTCCAGCAAGAGACGGCTTTTTTTATAATTTTTTTATTTATACGATTCCTTGAGCTAGCATGGCATCAGCAACTTTAACGAAACCAGCGATATTAGCACCTTTAACGTAATCAATATATCCTGAAGCATCTTTACCATATTTTTCACATGATGCATGAATGTCAGACATAATTCTTTTTAATCTTTCGTCAACTTCTTCAGATGTCCAGCTTAAACGTAAAGAGTTTTGAGACATCTCAAGACCAGAAGTTGCAACACCACCAGCATTAGATGCTTTTCCTGGAGCAAATAAAATTTTAGCATTTTGGAAAACATGGATTGCTTCAGGAGTTGAAGGCATATTTGCTCCTTCTGCCACACAAATACATCCGTTAGCCACTAATGTTTTTGCTTCTTCTTCGTTTAACTCATTTTGAGTAGCGCACGGTAGAGCTACATCACATTTTACTTCCCAAGGACGTTTTCCTGCTACAAATTTTGCATTTGGATATTTGGTTACATAATCAGAAATTCTTCCGTAGTTTACGTTTTTAATTTCCATTACATACGCTAATTTTTCGGCAGTAATTCCATCAGCATCATAAATATAACCTGAAGAATCTGACATAGTAACTACTTTTCCTCCTAATTGAGTAGCTTTTTCTGTAGCATATTGCGCCACATTTCCAGAACCCGACACCACTACAGTTTTTCCAGCGAAACTATCACCTTTAGTAGCAAGCATACTTTGTGCAAAATATACATCGCCATAACCAGTAGCTTCTGGACGAATTAATGAACCTCCAAAAGAGATGCCTTTTCCTGTTAAAACTCCTGTAAATTCGTTTCGTAATCTTTTATATTGACCAAACATGTAGCCAACTTCTCTGCCTCCAACACCAATATCACCCGCTGGAACATCCGTATCTGCGCCAATATGTTTTGACAATTCAGTCATAAAAGCTTGACAAAATTTCATGATTTCGATGTCTGATTTTCCTTTTGGATCAAAATCAGAACCTCCTTTTCCTCCACCCATTGGTAAAGTTGTCAAACTATTTTTGAATGTTTGTTCAAAAGCTAAAAATTTTAAAATACTTAAATTAACTGTTGGATGAAATCGAATTCCTCCTTTGTACGGCCCTATAGCAGAGTTCATTTGAATTCTATATCCTCTATTTACCTGAGTTTTTCCGGAATCATCAATCCAAGTAACGCGAAACATAATTACTCGCTCTGGCTCTACCATTCGTTCCAAAAGCATTTTGTTTTGGTATTTTTTATTTTCTTCAATAAATGGAATTACTGTTTCAGCAACTTCCTTAACAGCTTGCATAAACTCTGGTTCGTTGCCATTTCTTTGTGCAACTAAATCAATAAATGCGTTGATACTTTGTGACATAAATTATAATATTAATGTTTAAGAAAACGTTTTCGTTATTTTGGGCAAATATACATTTTATTAAAATAATGTTGTAATTTTTTTTATTTTCTGCT
This sequence comes from uncultured Bacteroidota bacterium, assembly GCA_903888655.1. GTDB lineage: Bacteria > Bacteroidota > Bacteroidia > Flavobacteriales > Flavobacteriaceae > Flavobacterium. Next base: position 1,819 of record CAISUR010000600.1, read on the forward strand.
CACTTTTGTGTTTTATCTCTTACTTTTTGAATAAATGTTAAAAAGCCCACTTCAAAAACTAATTTTTTCCATTGTGTTGAAGTATTTTTTTAATTTATTTTATTAGTGTATGATGTTTTTATATATTTGTCGCTAATTGAATTAATTTGTAAAAAAATGAACAAGTATTTCATTATAATTTTCCTGCTTTTATTTAGTTTTAGTAACAATGTTATAGCTCAATTTGGATTCTCTCATGAAATTGGTGGGATTGTTGGTCCTGTTGCATTTCAATCGGATTACGGTGAGCGACATAATTTTTCTACAAATGCCGGGAATACGGGTTATGGAATAGGACTTGTTCATTATTTAAATTTTTCTTATAAAGCAGATTGTAGCTGTTACACTCCTGAAACTTATTTTAATGATCACTTCAAATTAAGAAGTGAGTTGTCTTATAATAAAACCAATTTAAAACATTACGGTCAATGGGTTGATCCAAGCAAAACTTCTGTAACTGCCGAGCAATTAAGAGCTATGAGAGGTAGTACTGAAGTGACTAATATTGGAATGCAATTGGAGTTTTTTCCTTACAGCATTAGAGATTTTTCTGCAACCGTTGGTAGTTTTGCTCCATTTATAAGTCTTGGAGGTCAATTTAGTTTTTATTCTCCAAAAGCATATTCAGAATTAGGACCTGGTCTAGGTCAATTAACAACCGTTACTCCAACAAAATATCTAGGTGCTTTTGATACCAGATCTAACTCAACTTGGTCTGTAGTTTCAAGTATTGGAACAAGATATAAATTATCACCATTGTCTGATTTAATTGTAGATTTAAGATGGCAATATTATTTTTCTAATTGGGTTGACGGATTAAGTCCTGATCCTAAACTTTATCCAGAAAACAGATCTAACGATTGGAATCTGTGGTTAAATTTCGGATATATCTATTACTTGCAATAACATATAATTATACTTTTTGTAGCTATTTCCTAAACTTTTTTAGTCTTCTTACCATTGTATTTGGTTTCATTTCCCCTGGCTTTACCAAGTTGAATGGTTTTGGCAGGTCTTTTTTTTATAAAAAATGTATACATTTGAATTTGTTAATCTAAATATGAAAAATATGAAAAAATTAGGATTGTTATTAGCTGCTATTGTTTTGTCTAATGTAAGTTTTGGACAAGAAAATACCTTGAAGTTTCAGGCGGATATTGCTAATAGAAATGGTGACGTTCTTTTTATTAAAAACAATGCTGTTATTGTTAAAGAAATGAAAGTACAAGGCAATGGACATTTCGAGGCTTCTTTTGAAGTTAAGGAAGGAATGTATCAGCTTTATGATGGCAAAGAATATACAGATTTGTTTCTTAAAAACGGATATGATTTAAGTTTGAAAATGGATGCTCAAAAATTTGACGAATCTATTAAATATTCTGGTAAAGGAGCGGCAGAAAATAATTATCTGGCTGAAAAAGTGCTGATAGATGGCGCTTTTAATTACGATGCTCTTTTAGAATTAAGTACAGAGGACTTCAATAAAAAAATCAATGATAAGCAAAACCTTGCAGTATCGAAACTTGAAAAAGGAGGTTATGAAGCAAATTTTATAGCCTTACAAAAAAAAGCGATGCAACAAGAATTGTTTCAAATGAAAATGTATTTCAAACAAAAGCAAGAACAAAAAAAATTGAATAATGCAGCATCGCCATCATTTGATTATATAAATTATGCTGGTGGTAAAACTAAATTAGAAGATTTAAGAGGTAAGTTTGTTTACATCGATGTTTGGGCTACATGGTGCGGACCGTGCAGAGGAGAAATTCCGTTTTTGCAAAAAGTAGAAGAAAAATATAAAGGAAAGAATATTGCTTTTGTAAGTATATCCATTGATGTTCAAAAAGATTTTGAAAAATGGAAAACCTTTGTAAAAGATAAATCACTTAGTGGCATTCAATTGTTTGCTGACAAAGATTGGAATTCTGATTTTACTAAATCATTCGGAATTAATTCGATTCCAAGGTTCATATTAATTGATCCGACTGGAAAAGTGGTTGATGCGGATGCAGCACGTCCATCAGATCCTAAATTAGTGGAGAAATTGGATGGATTGTTGAAGTAATTAAAATTTGATTAAGTTTCAATATTTATAGAACTAATCATTATCATTGAAGTAAAATTAACACAAAGTAGAAATACTGAAACAAGTTCAGGATGAAAGAAAAAGGAATCTACACAGGAATTATACAAAAAGACGAAAACGGCAATTATTTTTGTGGCGAATATTTGTTAGATTATCAATATACCGAAGCGAGTTTTAAATTGGGCGATGAGATTAATATTAAAAGTGTGATTGCTAATCCAAGTGACAAAAGCTACAATCAATATCCGAAGAAATCACGAAATTTCTTTTTGGCTAACGATAAAAAGTAAATCCGATGATTACGCTTAAGAGAACGACTTCTGACTATCCTGATTTCATCTATTTAACCAACTTATTCGATGACTATTTAGTAGAAATTGATGGTAACGAAAAAGATTTTTTTGCCCAATACAACCAAATTTACATCAACAATGTTATTGTTTTTTATGAGAATGAGGTCGCTTTAGGTTGTGGAGATTTTAAAGAATATGAAGAAAACGTTGCCGAACTCAAAAGAATGTTTGTGCTACCCGAATCAAGAGGAAAAGGAGTTGCTTCTGCCATTTTAACGGCGTTGGAAAATTGGGCTAAAGAAAAAGGATTTACTAGTTGTATTCTAGAAACTTCGTGCAGACTTGAAAATGCCATAGCATTATATAAAAAATTCGGATTTGAAGTCACACCAAATTATGGGCAATATATTGGTGTAAAAAGTAGCTTTTGCATGAAAAAAATATCTAATATTTGAAATTTAAAATCTAATATTCCATGATGAACTGGGAACAACTTTTATCCTTAAAACGTCAAGGCGATAAAGGAAAGCGGCTGCGAATTGAACAAGACGACACCCGCCTCGGATTTGAAGTCGATTACGACCGTATTATCTTTTCCTCGGCATTTCGCAGTTTGCAAGATAAAACGCAAGTGATTCCGCTTTCCAAAACAGATTTTGTGCACACACGATTAACGCATAGTTTAGAAGTTTCGGTAGTAGGACGTTCCATTGGACGATTAGTAGGTAAAAAAATCATTCAAAAATACCCTCATTTACAAGAAGTTCATGGATATCAGGCGAACGATTTTGGCGCCATTGTAGCTGCAGCATCCTTAGCGCACGATATTGGAAATCCGCCTTTCGGACATTCGGGAGAAAAAGCTATTGGCGAATATTTCTCGATTGGAAAAGGACAAAAATTCAAAGACCAATTAACGCATAAACAATGGCAAGATTTAATTGATTTTGAAGGAAATGCTAATGGTTTTTCGGTTTTAACAAGTTCCCGTCCTGGAATTGAAGGCAGTCTCCGCCTGACTTATGCTGTTTTGGGTGCTTTTATGAAATATCCCAAAGAAAGTTTACCAAAAAAACCAACTTCTAATATTGCAGATAAAAAATATGGGGTCTTTCAGTCGGACAAAGATTTTTTTAAAGAAGTTGCGGATGAGTTAGGTTTAATTCCAAATAAGTCAGGTAATGATATTGGATTTGAGCGTCATCCACTTACCTATTTGGTAGAAGCTGCCGATGATATTTGTTATACCATAATCGATTTTGAAGATGGTATTAATTTAGGATTAGTATCAGAAGATTTTGCCTTAGAATATTTAATCAAATTGGTAAAGGATACCATTGACACTAATAAATATAAAACTTTAACCACAAAAGAAGATCGTATTAGTTATTTGCGTGCTTTGGCAATTGGAAACTTGATTAATGACGCCGTCCGCATTTTTATTGAAAATGAAGAAGCCATTTTGAAAGGGAAATTTCCATACGCTTTAACCGACAAGAGTAAATACAAAGCACAAATTGATGACATCATCAAATTGAGTGTTAAAAAAATTTACCAAAGTCGTGAAGTTATTGAAAAAGAACTTTCAGGTTATCAAATGATTAATAATTTACTGGACAAATTCATCACAGCATACAACAACCAACATGAAGGAAAAACAACGAATTATGATAAATTATTGTTAAACCTCCTTCCCGAAAAGCACAACATTGAAAAAGAAGAATTATATGAACGATTGTTACATATTTGTCACTTTATTTCCATGTTAACAGACGGAAAAGCACTATTATATAACAAATTAATTTATGCTTAATTTATGTTAATTTTTTGATTTTCAAGTAAAATAATTGTTTTTACATTAAAAAAAAATTAAATTTGTCTACTATTAAAAACTACAAATTATTATTATGAAAAAAATTACATCACTACTGATGATTTTGTTTACTGTTGTAGGTTTTTCCCAAGATTATACCGGAAAAATTCAAACTTACTTAAATTCAAACAAAGACAAATTACAGCTCACAACTACTGATATTAATGACTGGGTTATTGAAAGTACTGAAAATTCTGAAAGTACAGGCATTAACAATTATTTCATAAAACAACGTTATCAAGGAATTGAGATTTTTAGGGCTGTTACCAATGTTTGGGTTAAAAATAATGAGGTAATCGATGCCAAGAGTCGTTTCGTTTCTAATTTATCAATGAAAACTAATACAACTTCTCCTTCAATTACAGCTATTGATGCAGTTGGAAAAGCATTTAATCATTTTAATATCACTTCAACTAGCCCAATTGAGGTAATTGAAACAATAAGCCCTAATAAATATAAAATAAGCAATGGAGATTTGATAGAAGATCCAATTACAGCACAATTAGTGTTTCAGCAAATGAAAACAGGTAGTTTAAGATTAGCTTGGGACTTGACTTTTTATGCTCCAGGATACAATCATTTGTGGAGTATTCGAATTGATGCAACAAATGGAACTATTTTAGAACAAAATGATCAAACAGTATCTTGTAGTTTTAAAAGAAGTACTTCAAATAAAAATTCAAATGTTACTAAGTTTATTTCTTCATTTTACAAACCAACAGTATCTCCTGTCCAAGTTCAATCTGGTACATATACTGTAATTCCTTTTAATTATACAAGTCCTGATCACAGTCCCTTTGTTGCTATTGCAAACCCTGATAATGCTTTAGCCTCTCCTTATGGTTGGCATGACACTAATGGAGCAGCTGGAGCAGAATATACATATACAAGAGGAAATAATGTTTGGGCGCGCTCTGATTATGGTGGGGTAAATCCAACAACAGCTTCTACAGTTTCTACTGCCAATGGATATGCTCCAGATGGAGGAACTAGCTTAACTTTTAACTATCCTTATGCTGGAAAATCTGTTTCAGCGAAAAACTCCATAAATGCAGCTTGTACAAATTTATTTTACATGAATAATATTGTTCATGATATTTGGTATCAATATGGATTCAATGAAGCTAATGGAAATTACCAACAAAATAATTATGGTAGAGGTGGAGTTGCATCAGATTTCGTTTATGCTGATGCACAAGATGGTTCAACTGCAACCACTCCAACATTGGATAATTCAAATTTTACAGCCCCTGTTGATGGACAAAAGGGAAGAATGCAAATGTATTTATGGGATATTCAAAAATCTATTAAACCACTCTTTGTAATTACTCCTGCAGCAGCAGCAGGTAATTACATTGCGAAGCAAGACTCTTTTTCACCTGGTCATGTTGATTTACCGATAGCCCCTGCTTCAATTCAATCTGATTTAGTGATTTTCGATGACGGTTCAGCAGACCCAGGAGCACCCGATAATTCAGATGCTTGCTCTGCTGCAGTTAACGCATCTGCTATAAGCGGTCATGTTGTTTTGATTAGAAGATCTCTTGCGGCCGCAAGTGGAGGTACTCCTTGTAATTTTACCGTAAAAGTTAAAAACGCTCAATTAGCTGGAGCAACAGCTGTTATTGTTTCTAATAATGTTGATGTATTAGATGCAAATAGTAATCCTGTCGATGTTCCAATCGGGATGTCTGGTGCTGATGCAACTATAACAATTCCTGCAATTAGTGTTTCAAAAATTGTTGGAGATATGCTTTATGCTCAATTAGCTGCAGGTGTAACAAATGTAAAACTACAATTACCTTCTGATTATCAACCTTTTGTTAATTCAGATGGTGATTTTGATAATGGAGTTATTGCTCACGAATTTGGTCATGGTATCACTATTCGTTTAACAGGTGGTCCAGCAAATTCTAGTTGCTTAAATAATACTGATCAAGCTGGTGAGGGATGGTCTGACTGGTTTGCATTAATGTTACAGTTAAAACCTGGAGATGTTAGTACTACTCCTGTTGGAATTGGTACATTTGTAATAAATGAACCTGTTAATGGAGGTGGAATAAGAGACTATCCATATACAACTGATATGACAGTCAACCCAATGACATATTCTTATACCAATAACTATCAATATACAGATACCAACGGAAATATTCAAACTGAAATTCATGGTACAGGTTCAGTTTGGACAACTGTTTTATGGGATTTAGCATGGGCTTACATTGCTAAATATGGTTACGATGATAATAAATATACAGGAACAGGTGGTAACAATAAAGTAATGAGATTGGTTTTAGATGCTTGTAAATTACAGCCTTGTAGTCCCTCTTTTATAGATTCTCGAAATGCATTAATTGCTGCAGATCAAGCTACCACAGGAGGTGCAGACTATTGTTTGATTTGGCAAGTTTTTGCTAATAGAGGGTTTGGAGTTAATGCTTCTGCTGGAGATACTAATATTGGGGACGATCAAGTACAGGATTTTACACAACCCACAATTGGGACGACGCCTGCAACAGGGTCAAATTGTACTTTAACAGTAGACTATTTTAATAATAAAAATCAGGATTTGTTCAGAGTATATCCTAATCCAACCAATGGTGACTTGAACATAAGAATTAACGGTTATGATGGCAAAATAAACATCCAACTGATCGATATAAACGGAAGAATTGTAAATGAATACATAAACGAAGATTTTAACGTTGAAAAATCATTGAATTTAAATACACTTCAAACTGGAGTTTATATTCTAAAAGTATCTGGAGATTCTTTAAACTTTACACAAAGAATAATCAAAAACTAACTAAATTTGATTTAGTATCAAAAAATCCAAATCGAAAGGTTTGGATTTTTTGTTTCCTT
>CAISUR010000601.1 GCA_903888655.1 uncultured Bacteroidota bacterium
AAATGAAAAAAGTAATTTTACCATTAGCAGTTATGATGACTTTAACACTATCTGCTCAAAAAGAACACAAGCAACATGAAAAAGTCGAAGTTCCATCTGTAGTTCTTGAATCATTTAAAAAAGAATTTTCTCCAGAAAAAGTGAAATGGAAAAAAGAGAAAAACGATTTTGAGGCTTATTTTGAAATTAAAGGTATTGAAACATCAGCCATTTATGATGAAGTAGGTCATAGAAAATCAATAGAAGTTGAAATTAAAGAAACTGAGCTTCCTGTAGGTGTATTGGATTATGTGAAGAAAAATTTTCCTACTGAAAAAATTAAAGAAGTTGGAAAAATAACCGATGATAAAAACGTGGTTACTTTTGAAGTTGAAATCAAAAAAGATAAAGAATCTCATGATGTTATTTTTGATTCAAAAGGAACTTTTTTAAAGTATGAATAAATAATATGTAGCATTGAAAATAATGTGCTTTAAATTATTTTATAATTCTATAGTAAAATTGAAATTGAAAAAATAAAATCATGAATACATTTAAAAAAAGTGCATTATGTACTATTTTTTTATCCCTAAGAATATTTTCTTTTGGACAAACCACTTCATATACTGAAAGTTTTACAACGAGTAGTTTGACTTCAAATTATACTACATCTCCTTTTACATCAAATATAGGAACTTGGACACCTGGAGGAGGTGGTTGTGGATTGTCTACGGTTGCGATCAATACAAATACCTTAAAACTTAAAACTGGTGTAAGTAGTTCAGCTACAACTCCAGTTTTAAGAGGTATTTCTTCAATTAGTTATTTAGCAAAAACACTCGGTGCTCCCTCTAGCTTAACTATAACCGATGGTAATGCTACTTTCTCAGATACAAAACTTATTGGAACTTCTGTCACTGCTTCTGGTTCCATTACAATCCCTAATAATTCTAATGGGATATATACTTTTACTTATCCAAACACAGCATCAGTAACAGGAGAGTATATAGATGATGTTGTTTTTACTTTTAATAAACCGCAATCTCAAGCCACTTCAATAACAACTTCTGTAATATCATCTACAGCTTTGTCTATAAATTGGACAAGACCTAACAATGGTAATGACAATCAAGGATGTATTGTTTTTATTGGACCTTCAAATGCTTCGTTCGTTCCACCAACTGATGGTGTTTCTTATGTTGCAAATACAGTTTTTGGTTCTGGGAGTCAATTAAGTAATTCAGGTTTTTATTGTGTTTATAATGGAACTGCAGCAACTGTAAGTATTTCTGGATTAAACTCGGCAGCAAATTATTCCATTTATGTATTAGAATATAATGGAATTAATGGACAATCTGATGAAAATTATAATACAAATAATCCAGCTATTTATCCACCTATTCCTACTATATCCGTATCAACTAATACTAGTCCTTTATCAGATTTTTCGGCAAATTTTAGTACTCCCTCGGTACCTCAAAGTTTTATAGTTTCAGGTGCGCTATTAACGAATTCAATTATACTAACAGCACCTCTAGATTTTGAAATTTCAACTAATTCTAGTTCAGGATATACCAATAGTCTTTCATTTGTTCCTATATCTGGGAATGTCTCTAATGCAATGGTTTATGTAAGGATGAAATCCGGATTAGCAACTTCTTATTATACAGAAAACATTATTCTAACTTCTGTTGGAGCTAATAATCATAATGTAGTTTGCAATGGTACGGTATTTTCTTCTTCTCCAATAATTCAAACTCCATCGGTTTTACAATTAAATGGATTTAATTATGCTATAGGTACAGGGCCATCAACACCTCAAGCATTCACTATTGGAGGTTCTTATCTATTAGATTCTATTCAAATATCTGCTCCAACAGATTATGAAGTTTCGTTTAGTCCTTTGTCTGGATATGTTTCTGGAGTTACCTTTTTATTAATACCTCCTACAAGCGGCGAAGTTTCAGGAACTGTAGTTTATGTGAGATTAAAAACAGGTTTACCTATAAATACTTATAATTTAGAAAACATTTCAATAAGTTCCCTTGGATGTTTAGGTCAAAATGTGATTTGTAATGGAATTGTAACTGCTAGTGCAATAGTAACCCAGCAACCGGTTAATGCTGCAATTTGCGAAGGCACAGGTACTACTTTTACAGTTTTATCAACAAATAGCACAGTGCCTTATTGGCAAAGAAGTACGGATGGAATCAATTGGGTTTCGATTACTACATCATTAGATCCCGGTGTCATTTATTCAGGTTACAATTCAAACACATTAACTTTATCAGGATGTACAAGTGTTGTTGATTTTTATGAATACAGAGCTGTTTATACTAATGCAGTTTCTAATCCCGCAACATTAACGATTACACCAACAGTCAATCCTTCAATAGCAATTAATGGGCCTTCAACTGTTTGTCTAGGTTCAACAGCTACTTTTACAGCGACCGATAGCAGCACAAACAATCCTGGAACAATTAATCCAGATGATTTTTTAACACCTACTTTTTCATCTGTTACAGTAACTTCAAATGTAGCTTATGGTCCAACCAATAGTAATTTTCATTTAGTAGACATATACAGTCCAACAGGAGCAACGAGTTCAAATAGACCAGCGGTTATGTTTTTTCATGGAGGAGGATTTACAAATGGTAATACAAAAACGCAATCTTATGTGGTTGCTATATGTACTTACCTTGCTAAATGTGGTTATGTAGCATTTGCTCCTAATTACAATGTGGGAGGAGGGCATACTTTTACTCAAAATTTAGCTGCTGTCAAAGATGCAGATTTATGTTTAAACTGGATACGAGCTAATGGTGCAACTTACGGATATAATCCGGATTATTTATTTGAAGGAGGAGGTTCTGCTGGAGCCCATTTATCTTGTAATTTTATATTTTCAGATAATGGACCAAATTATAATGGTTATGTTGTAAATTTAAGTAATGTAATTGCTTTTGCAGATTGTTGGGGATCTTCTCCAAATACCGATAGACTTTATAATTTTTCGAGTTTAAATTCAAATTCAATTCCTTGTTATATTGTTCATGGTTCTTCAGATACAACTGTTCCAGTACAGGAGAGTATTACGTTAAACAATTATTTAACTGCGGCTGGCGCGGATGTTCAATTTTGGGATATTAATGGAGAAACGCATGGTTGTCCCAACCATATTCCTCAAATTTGCGCCCAAATAGCAGGTTTTTTTAATGCAGCTTGGCATCAACATACTTCTTCAACTCCAACAACTATTAACGGAGGGGTTTGGTCTAGTAATAATCCTTCGGTGGCTACCATTAATCCAACTTCTGGTTTAGTAACCCCTTTATCTTCTGGAACTACAACAATTACATTTACATATACTAATAGTTGTGGTAGCCCTGCTATTTATAATCAACCTATTACGGTTTGCTCTTTATCAGATAGTCAATTTGAAACAAATAACTATACTATAATCCCAAATCCAACTTCGGGTATTTTTAAAATAAATTATGATTTTGAATCGGTTGAACTTTACACTTCAACTGGACAATTGGTTAAATCCTTTAAATCCTTTGATAAAAATAATCTTTCTATTTCAGATTTAACAGCAGGAATTTATATTATAAAAGTTATTGAT
>CAISUR010000602.1 GCA_903888655.1 uncultured Bacteroidota bacterium
AATATATCTAATTTCATATTCTAAATTAAGTTTGCAAAGATATGTAATTGTGTGATTTATAAAAACCCTACAATACTTTTTTCATCGTTTGCGATTTATTAAAAGTTTCCACAAATTCTTTTTCTGGAATACTTCCTTTGTTAATGCCACATCCAATATACAATTCAGCGTATTTTTCATGAATTTTCATACACCGTAAATTCACAAACAAATCGGAATTTCCTTTGGTAAAAGTTTGAAAATCTTTATTCCATTCGCCCAAAAAACCGGCATAAAATTCTCTGTCATATCCTTCTTCTTTCAAAATGAATTTTCTGGAAACATCTTTGGGAAATCCACAAACAGCAGGAGTTGGATGCATTATATCAATAATTTTTTCTAAATCTGATTGGTTCTCAATCAATGCCTGAATATCTGTTCTTATATGTATTAATGCACCAGCTTTAAAATTATAAGGTTTTGAGATTGTTACAGAATTGCTAAATAGTGAAAGTGATTTAACAATAAAATCGGCAACTATCTTTTGCTCATTAATTTCTTTAGTTTCCCATTCAATATTTTGATAACCAGATATCGATTGTGTTCCAGCTAAAGCTATTGTTGAAATTTTATTTTCTTCAATTTTCAAAAACTGCTCTGGACTTGCCCCCATCCAAAGACCTAATTTTGGATGGTAAAAACAATAGTTAAAAGCACTTTGATAGTTATTTACCAATTTTGAGAAGACCGCTTCCAAATCAAAATCGTGTAAAGCGATCACCTCTTTCCTTGACAAAACAACTTTCTCAAAAGTTCCCGCTTCAATTTCAAAAACCGCCTTTGCAACGAGATTTTCAAAATGTTCTTTTTTCAATTCATCAACAGCAAAATCTCGGTGCTTGGGATAAATGAAATCCGTAACTTGTAGTTTCTCATATAGTATATCCGATTGATTTTCGGGAATGATATAGCGCTTTTCATTATCAAAAGAAACAAATACAAAGCCTATTTCGGAACTATTCCAAGGTACTAGCGTATCATTTTTTTGTAATAGCGAAATAATTGTGTCTGAATTGGGTTTGCAATAACACACAAAAGGCAATTGATTTTTTATTTGCTCCCGAATTTTTTCAAAAAAGTAACTCATACTCGTTTAGACAAAACCATATTGGTGAGTTTACAAAGCGAAATCAGTTTTTGATTTTCATCAACAATTCTAATTTCCCAAAGATGAATACTGGCGCCTTTGTGAATGATTTTTGCCGTAGCAGTAACTATTCCTTCTCTTTTACTTTTCAAATGATTGGCAGAAATTTCAATTCCACGCACCTCTTGTCGCTCTGGATTTACAAACAAAAAAGAAGCAGCGCTTCCAACACTTTCGGCTAATGCCACCGAAGCGCCGCCATGCAACAATCCCATCGGTTGATGAACCCTCGGATTCACTGGCATCGTAGCCACTAAAAAATCTTCTCCAGCATCTACAAATTGTATATCTAATGTTTGCATTAAGGTATTGTTACACCAATCATTGCAAAGCTTTAGCATTTTTTCTTTATCAAAAGTCATCACTGTTTTTTTTTACAAAATTAGTTATTTTTGTAATTAAAGTTCGCTTTTAAATCAACAATAGACTAATTCGATTAATTTTACGTTATGTATTTTTGAGTTCCATTTTTGACTTTTCAAATAAATACATACATTTACAAAAATTCCGTTTCTATGCGTAAATTACTTTTTCTATTTTCAATATTAATTGGCATCACGTTCAGCTCTTGCCGAAAAGATTTTACATTCGAACAAAGTACTGGTGGATTAGAATTTTCTAAAAAAACGGTTTATCTAGATACGGTTTTTACCAACATTGCTTCAAGTACTTATCGATTGAAAGTGTATAATCGCGGGAGTAAAGATATTGTAATACCAAAAATACAATTGGGAAAAGGAATTAATTCTAAATACCGAATCATGGTAGATGGAATGACAGGTGATGCCGGCGCTACTGGAAAAAGTTATAGCAATGTGCAATTATTAGCGAAAGACAGTTTGTTTATTTTTATCGAAGTTACAGCCGATGTAGCCAGCGCCAACCCAACTGATTTCCTTTACACCGACCAAATCGAATTTACAAACATAGTTGGAGCACCGCAAACGGTAGATTTAGTGACTTTAATTCAAGATGCTATTTTTATATATCCTGACAAACCATTAGACACGGGAATTATAGAAACCTTATCATTAAGTGGCGATACAACCAATATAAAGGGACATGAACTTTCAGGAAGTCAATTGACTTTTACTAAAGACAAACCCTATGTTATATATGGCTACGCTCTAGTTGCCAATACTAAAACATTAAATATAAATCCTGGTGCAAAAGTTTATTTTCATGCCAATTCTGGAATAATTGTTGACAAGCAAGGCACACTCAATATTAATGGAGAACTTTCCGATTATAATGCACAAGGAGAGCTAACTAATGATAAAGAAGTTAGATTTGAAGGAGATCGTTTAGAACCTGCATTTGAAGATGTTCCTGGGCAATGGGGAGGCCTTTTTATATTGTCTGAAAACACTAATACTATAAAACATTTAACACTGAAAAATTCAGCTGTTGGTATTTATTGTTCGCCTATCGATCCTGTTGGAGATTTCTATCAAGCAAAATTAAATATATCCGAAAGTCAAATTTACAATAACTCAAATTTTGGATTATACGCTGTAGGCGCCCAAGTTTCAGGAGTTAATTTAGTGATTAATTATTGTGGTCAATACAGTTTAGCATGCACCTTTGGTGGAAACTATACTTTCACTCATTGTACTTTCAATAACAATTGGAGCAGCTCAAAACAATTAGCTTTATATCTCAACAATTTTATTAAAAAGGATGATGGTAATTATTTAGCGCAAAATATAAATTATAATTTCACAAATTCTATCATATATGGCTCCAATCAAGTGGAATTAGGAATCGAAAGTGCCGGCGGTGATATCACTATTGATAACCATTTCAATAATTGTTTGTTCAAATACAATGCAAGTCAATTACCTCTTTTCTTACAAGGAAATAATATTTATAATAATATTAGAAATTTAGATCCAAAATTTAAAAACACTAGCAATAATCAACTGCAACCACAAACGATTAGCTCGGGAGCCTATCAAAAAGGAATCCCTACTGCTGTTCCAAATGATATTTTAGGCAATACTCGACTTTCTCCACCTGATGTTGGAGCGTATAATGTTGCTCTATAAAAAAGTTTTTTAAGACAGTTATTTTATTTAATACTGTTCTTGATTGCTGATTATAAATCATACTAAAATCAAAAACTAAAATTTATCTCAAACTAAATTTTATTGTATTTTTGATGAAAAAATAAGCCCGTTGAGAACTGTTGTTTCTAAAATTATTGCCGATCCTTCTGAATTTAAAAATCAACTATTATCATGGTGCAATCCGTTTAGGGAAATAGTTTTTTTAGATTCTAATGACTACCTTCAAACCTACTCTAACTACGATTGTATATTAGCGGTAGATGCGTTCACATCGATTAAAACCGATTTTGAAAAAGCATTTGAAGATTTACATCACTACCAAAGTCAAACCAAAGATTGGCTTTTTGGTTATTTATCATACGATCTAAAGAATGATATAGAAGACTTACATTCCTCTAATTATGATGGATTAGAATTTCCAGATTTGTATTTTTTTCAACCAAAAAAATTATTTTTACTGAGGGGAAATCAATTGGAAATTCAGTATTTGAATATCTGTAACGATGAAATTGAAGATGATTTAGAGGCTATAAGTACGAACTTGCAACAAGCACCACATCATTTACCACTAAAAATTCAGCAACGTATTTCAAAAGAAAATTATCTTTCAAAAGTCAATACACTTTTAGAACACATTCAGCGCGGCGATATCTATGAAGCTAATTTTTGTATGGAATTCTATGCTGAACATGCAACAATTAATCCATTAGAAGTGTTTCAAAAATTAAATGCAATCTCTGAACCTCCTTTTGCAGTTTATTTTAAAAACAACAATCAATTCTTGTTATCGGCATCACCTGAACGTTATCTTAAGAAAGAAAAAACTAAAGTAATTTCTCAGCCTATAAAAGGAACTGCCAAGAGATTTGATGTTCCAGAGGCCGATGAAAGGTCAAAAAATGAACTTTCCAAAAATCCCAAAGAACGTTCTGAAAATATTATGATTGTTGATTTGGTTCGAAATGATTTATCTCATACGGCAACAAAAGGATCTGTTGAAGTAGAAGAACTTTGTAAAATATACACGTTCAAGCAAGTACATCAAATGATCTCTACAGTAGTTTCAAATGTTGCACCCAACACATCGCCTATAGAACTGTTGCGAACCACCTTTCCGATGGGAAGTATGACTGGAGCGCCAAAAATTTCAGCGATGAATATCATTGAGAATTTGGAAGAAACCAAACGAGGACTGTACAGTGGAGCCGTGGGTTATTTTACGCCAACTGGAGACTTTGATTTTAATGTGGTTATTCGAAGTATATTGTATAATGCCAGTAATCAATATGTTTCCTTTTCTGTTGGAAGCGCCATTACCTCTTTGTCAGAACCTTCAAAAGAATATGAAGAATGTTTATTGAAAGCTAAAGCGATGTTTGAAGTTTTACAATAAAGTGTGTTTTTGATTTTTTTTTTGTAATATTGTTCTTTTAATTTTTTAACTATGAAAACACTAAAATTATTTTTAACGTTTATTATTTTTTTTTCCATAACAAAT
>CAISUR010000603.1 GCA_903888655.1 uncultured Bacteroidota bacterium
GGGCACATTGCATTTCAGGAACACTTTTGCTATAAATTCAACGATTCCCATCATAAAATGGGATGAAACGAAAATGAAATTAACCAATAAAGATTCTGTTGATGTAAAATTCACCACAGAATATGATGAAATGCGTCAAAAGTTAAAATTTATATTTAAAAAAGAACCTTTGGAAAAGTATAATTTAAAACTTTTACCCGGAGCATTGACTAATTTTTATGATAAGAAAAACGATACATTAACTTATAAATTTAGTACTAACAATATTTCCGATTATGGAAATTTGAAGGTTACTTTAGAACATATTAAACGTTTTCCTATAATTGTACAACTAACCAATGAAAAAGGTGAAGTTATCGCCAGTGAATATTCCGAAAAAACTAATATAATAAACTTTGATTTTCTTGAACCAAATA
The DNA here is from genome assembly GCA_903888655.1 of uncultured Bacteroidota bacterium. Classification (GTDB taxonomy): domain Bacteria; phylum Bacteroidota; class Bacteroidia; order Flavobacteriales; family Flavobacteriaceae; genus Flavobacterium. Next base: position 417 of record CAISUR010000603.1, read on the forward strand.
ATTACTCCATAAGAGTGATTTATGATGACAATAAAGATAAACATTGGACTCCTGGTAGTTTTCTTGAACAACGCCAAAGCGAAGAAGTGATTTATTTTCCAAAAGAACTTGACGTTCGAGCCAATTGGGATGTCGAACAAGCTTTTGATTTGAAAATTACGAATTAAAAATTACGAATTACAAATATGAAACTCGTCTTTGTCATTCAGAAACGCTAATTTATTTCTTGTTTCTAGCATTTTTTCTTTGTTTAAATCTATGATAAAAACCTCATCCGTTTCTTGAGGTTCTAGAATGTAGTTTCCAAGATAATCTATCGCTTGTGAGTGTCCAACATATTCATGATTGTTAGCATCCATTCCAATTCGGTTAACCCCAATTACATAAGTCATATTTTCTACGGCTCTGGCTTTTAAGAGAATGTCCCAAGCATTTACGCGAGGCTTTGGCCAATTAGCCACATAAATCAATATGTCATAGTTTTCCATATTTCTAGAAAAAACAGGAAAACGCAAATCATAGCAAATTAGAGGACAAATTTTATATCCTTTGTATTCAAAAATCAATTTATCAACTCCAGCTTTATACACTTTATTTTCTCCAGCTAATGTGAACAAATGTCTTTTATCATAGTGTTGAATATCACCATTTGGAAAAACAAAAACCAAGCGATTAAAATAATTCCCGTTTTCTTCAATGACCAAACTGCCCGATAGAGCACAATTTCTTTTCTTTGCTACTTCTTTTAACCATGAAATAGTTGCTCCTTGCATGGTTTCGGCAACACTTTTTGGATTCATCGTAAATCCTGAAGTGAACATTTCGGGCAAAACAATCAAATCGACATCTTGCGAAATAGCATTAATTTTATTCTGAAGTAAATCTCTATTTTCACTTGGGTTTTCCCACGATAACAACGTTTGTAGTAAGGCTATTTTCATGATACATTGTGTTGAAGATTACAAATCGGTGATGACTATTTCGCAATTTCTATTTTGCTGATGTTTTTCGTCGTCACAATTTACTTTGGCGCAATCATAAATAAGTTGCATATTTGAAAACCCTTTTCCTTTTAATCGGCTAGCCTCTATACCGTTTGAAATAAGATAAGCAATAATGGCATTACTTCTGCTTTTAGCCAATTGTTCAGTATCTACTTCATCAGAATCGGCATGCCCACGAATTTCGATCTTCATGGTAGTGCTTTCCTTTAAAAATTCAATTATTGAGATTAAATCGTTTGTATTTGTAACTACATTACTGTTTTTAGTAAACAACAAAATAGGCATAGTAAAAATTTGATATTCTTCATTGTCTTTTTTGGTGGAGACTTGAGATTTTTGTTCGTTTTTATTAATTGCAATTTCATCAATAAAAATAAAGGCATCGCCACCAAATCCTTGATGTCCTTCTGGAAGTTTTCCATAGTTATAGGCAATTACTTTTACATATCGAGCTTGCAACGGATTCAATATTTTAAAATAAAAATCTTGAATTGATGTGTCGTTTTCCATGGCAGAAATCGTATTATCAACAGTTCCCACTAATGTGAAATTCACATTATCTGTAGAAACATAATATTCCACTTTTTTTGGCATCAAAATCCAAGATCTTGAATCTTGAAGACAATTGGCAGAAAATGAGGTTACCGATTGTTCTTTTTGCAAATCGATTACACATTCAAAATCTTGTCCTTGATAACCTTGCCAATCACCTTTTCGCCAGTTTTCTGAACCATAAATCCCATCAATTAAACCATCAGAACCCCCAGCGGTATATTGTGAATTGTATTTAGATTTAATGCGAATAGTATAATTATTTGGTTGTTTAAAGAAGGATGCTGAAATGGCTTTGCTTCTTATTCCATTATTTTCGGAATACGATAATATTTTGCAACTTTTGTCAATAGCAAATGGTTTTTCATATTTTTTATAAGGAATAAAAAACATAGTCGTATCTTTTGGAAAGCTATAATAATAAATCTCATCATTTTTATTAAATGATTTCAATTCAACCATCATTTTATCCTTAAAGGTTTTGCTTTCGGCTTGAATAACTGGAACGGGGATGATAGATGGAAATGAAACGTTAAGGAACATTAAATCATGCGCTGTTTTATAAACGCCTATTCTTTTTTTATCAAATTGTTCAATATTTGAAAGTTCATTACTATCACCAATTTTTATTTTAATATTTCTATACAATGGTTTTGTTTCAATCCATTCGGGTTTACCTGGTGTAACAGCATAAATTCCGATCGAACTCAATACATACCAAGCACTCATTTGTCCGCAATCTTCATTACCAATCAATCCATCAGGAGAATTTTTATAGAAATTATTTAGAATATAATGAACCTTTTCAGTTGTTTTTTCGGGCTTGTCCACATAATTATACAAATATGCCATGTGATGACTGGGTTCGTTTCCATGGGCATATTGCCCAATTAATCCCGTTACATCGGCTTGTTCACGACCGGTAGTTTTGCTTTCGCTATTGAACATTTCATCCAATTTGGCTTCAAATTTTTCTTTTCCGCCATAGGCTGCAATCATTCCATCAATATCTTGTGGCACAAAAAAGGAATATTGCCATGAATTTCCTTCGGTGAAATTATTATTAATTTCTCTTGCATCAAATGGATTGAACCATCCACCATTTTTCTTTGGTCTTATAAATCCTTTTTCCGCATCGAATACATTTTTCCAACTTTGAGAACGTTTCATAAAGTAATCGTAATCGTCTTTATGATTTAAAATTTGTGCCATTTGAGCGATACACCAATCATCATAAGCATATTCTAATGTTTTAGAAACACTTTCACTGTCATCATCCATCGAAATAAATCCATTTTTTTTGTAGGCATCCAAACCTAATTTATCGCGCATGGCACTATTTTTAGCGGCAGTAAAAGCTTTTTCATAATCAAATCCCGTAATTCCTTTTACCATAGCATCTGCCATTACGGAAACCGAATGATATCCAATCATGCAATCGGTTTCATTGGAAGCTAATTCCCATACAGGTAGCCTTCCTCCTTGCTCGTATTGCTTTAAAAAAGTATTGATGAAATCAGCGGTACGCTTTTTTTCGATCAAGGTATACAATGGATGCGCTGCCCGAAATGTATCCCAAAGCGAAAACACTGAATAATAATCAAAACCTTCTGAATTGTGAATTTTATTGTCTCTTCCCCGATATTTACCATCAATATCTTGCGCAATATTAGGTTGAACCATAGAGTGATATAAAGCAGTATAGAAAATCGCTAATTTATTGCCGTCAGATTCTGTAACTTCAATTTTGGATAGTTCGTTATCCCAAAGTTTTTCGGCTGCTTTTTTAACTTTAGTAAAATCCCAATCTTTAATTTCAGACATGTTTAGTTTTGCTCCTTCGTAACTTGTGGGAGAAAGCGATACTTTAACTAAAATTTGTTCCCCTTTTTTAACTGCTTTAGAAAAACTAATTTTTAACATTGTTCCCGAATAAAAATCACTGCTATTGGTTTGATTTGCCTCGACCTTATTAATGGTCATTGGTGTGCTAAATTCAATTCTAGCATAAACATATTGATTTTTAGCCCAAGCTTCGCTCCTCCGCAAAATTTCAATTGTCTTATTATCAATAATTTTCACATCACCATATAACAATTTATCTCTGTGATTCAGGTCAAGAATAATATTGGCATTTCCTTCTTTATTGAACGTATATTGATGCATTCCAACTCTGGTCGTAGTAGTTAATTTAACATCAATATCATATTTGTCTAAAGTAACTGCATAAAATCCTGCCGATGCTTTTTCAGTAGTATGTGAAAATGGAGAACTATAGTCTTTAGGATTAAAACTAACTTCTCCTATTGTTGGCATTATCATGATATCGCCAAAATCAGAACAGCCTGTTCCGTTCAAATGGTTGTGGGAAAATCCATAAATAATCTTATCCTCATAGTGATATCCCGCACAACCATCCCAACTTCCGTCAACTCGGGTATCGGGCGATAATTGTACCATCCCAAAAGGCACTGTGGCTCCCGGATAAGTATGCCCATGTCCTCCTGTTCCAATTATAGGGTTTACATATTTATGGTAATCTTGTGAGAAGGCAACTAGGGTTAATAATAAACTTACTAAAGGAAGAATTTTTTTCATTTTTGCACTATTGTTACATCAAAGATAGAAAAGAGATTTATTTAAAACTAATTTCTGTGTAAACAGGGAAATGATCTGACGGAAATTTTAAATCTTTAGAATCTGTCAATACTCCGTGTTTTTTTACATTGAAACTATTATTTCGAGAAATAAATATATAATCTATTTTTTTGGTAACTGCTTCATTGTATTTGAATCCATTAAACGTTCCAAAGGGTCCGAAAGGTTTATCTTCGGAAATATCGTAGGAATCTATCATTTCCTTTTTTAAATTAATAATACATTGCTCAGTAGGTTCTGAGTTAAAATCTCCCATAAAAATTACAGGATACTTTGTTGTATTGAGTGCATTTATTTTGGATAGTATCAACCTTATTGCATTTGTTCGAGCTATTTCTCCAACATGATCCAAATGGGTGTTAAAAACCCAAAACTCTTTTTTGTTGATTTTATCTTTAAAGAGAGCATAGGTGCAAATTCTATTCAATGCGGCATCCCAACCTTTGGAAATCTGATTGGGAGTTTCTGAAAGCCAAAATGTATTTTCTTTCAGCAGAACCAATCGCTCTTTTTTATAAAAAATATCGGATGCTTCTCCTTTGTCAATTCCATCTCGTGCTATGCCAACATAATTATAACTATTTAATGCCGTAGAAAGGTCATGAATCTGATTTGGTAATGCTTCTTGAACACCAAAAACATCAGGTTCATAAAACGAAAGTTGAGAACACAGAAAATCTTTTCTATTTGCCCACGAATTCTTGCCATCAGAATCTGTATTGTATCTAATGTTGTAGGTCACTACTTTCAAATTTTGAGCTTTTGAAAACAAACATGAAAGTAAAACAATCCAAAATATACTTGATTTAATTTTCATTGATTATTAAAATTAATAGGATATCTATTGAAATCTTTTAATGTAACTTAATTTTACTAAAAAACGCATTCAAATCAATGAATGCGTTTTTATACTCGTATTGCCTAATAAACTATTTTAAACTTGCTGAAAGATATTCTCTATTCATTCTAGCAATATTTTCTAATGAAATTCCTTTTGGACATTCGATTTCGCAAGCACCTGTATTAGTACAATTTCCGAAACCTTCTTCGTCCATTTGACGCACCATATTTAAAACACGATTGGTTGCTTCAATTTTACCTTGCGGTAGTAATGCATATTGAGACACTTTAGCTCCAACAAATAACATTGCTGAACCATTTTTACAAGTAGCTACACAAGCGCCACATCCAATACAAGCCGCTGCCATGAAAGCTTTATCTGCATCATCTTTAGGAATAGGAATGGTATTCGCGTCAATCGTATTTCCAGAAGTGTTTACAGAAACGAAACCCCCAGCTTGTTGGATTCTATCAAAAGCACTTCTATCAACCACTAAATCTTTAATAACTGGAAATGCTTTACTTCTCCATGGTTCTACAAAAATAGTATCGCCATCTTTGAACATTCTCATGTGCAATTGACAGGTTGTGATTCCTGTATCGGGTCCGTGAGCACGCCCGTTGATATAAAGTGAACACATACCGCAGATTCCTTCACGACAATCGTGGTCAAATGCAATAGGTTCAATTTTATCATTAATTAATTGTTCATTTAATTGGTCTAACATTTCCAAAAACGAACTCGCTGTAGAAACTTCATTTAAAGTATAAGTTTCTAAATTTCCTTTTGCTTTGGAGTTCTTTTGACGCCAAATTTTTAGGGTAATATTTATATTTTTTGCTGCACTCATTTTATTCTATTTCTTTAATTAAATTATCTATTTGAAATTCTAATTCGTCTAAAAATTTTGTAATAATTTCCCAAACTATTTCATAATCTACTCCTGTATAATCGTGTATCATTCGATTTCTAAGGTTTTTCATATCTGTCCAAAATATTTGAGGGTTTTTAGTTTTAAAATCCTTATCAATGTTTGAACTTGCTTCGCCAATGATTTCAAAATTACGAATAACTGCATCAACTGTTTTTCTGTCATTTGCAAAATCATCAAAAGAATAACCTTTGGTGTATTCTTGAATTCTTTGAGCGCATTCTTGAATGTCTTGCAGCAATAATTTTAAATCTCGTTTAGACATAAATTAAATCGGGTTTAATAAATTCAAAATATCTTGGCTTTATTCCGTTTTTTGAAGCTACATCGGTTTTTATTCCTAAATAATCTTCAATTTCATTAGCCATCCTATAAAATTCTATTCCCATTTTCCCGTTCAATTCAATCAATACATCAACATCACTGTCTTCTGTTTGCTCATTTCTAGCATAAGAACCAAACAATGCAATTGATTCAACAGGATATTTCTGTTGTAGTATTGGTTTTAGTTCGGTTAGTTTTGTTGTTATGTAAGATTGCGTTTTCATTTTAATAGCTCTGAAATTGGTTTGCCATCGATTTCGATTACTCTGTAATTTTGAATTTCACGGTATGAAATATATTCAATATTTTGTGAATTATCAATATCATCCATTTCATAACCAAGCTCTAACATACTTTCCATATGAAAATATTCTTTATTTTTATTTTTGTCAAGATCATATAAGTCAAAAACATTACCATCTATATCAATTACAGTAAAATATTCATTTATATATGAATTAAAATTCACACTTCCGTTATATGATACGTAATCAAAACTGCCACTCTTTAATGACTTAAAAATATGATGATTTAAAAGAATAAATTTCTCGCCAGTTTCTATATGTTGTAAAACAACATTCATATTCTTTTACTTATAATTTCTAGCTGCAATTTTAATAAACTCGTATTTCAATTCTTCTTTATGAAGCTCCTCTTTAGTGATATCGTCACCTTTATATTCCCAAGCACCAACAAAAGAGAAGTTTTCGTCATCACGAAGTGTTTCTCCTTCACTATCTTGATATTCTTCACGGAAGTGACCTCCACAAGACTCATTTCGTTGTAAAGCATCCATTGCCATTAACTGACCTAAATCAATAAAATCGGCAACACGTAGGGCTTTTTCTAATTGAGGATTGAACTCATCGGCATTTCCTGGAACATTTACATCTCTGAAAAATTCTTCTTTCAAAGCTCCAATTTCAGCAATTGCCTCTTTCAATCCAGCTTCATTTCTGCCCATTCCTACTTTATTCCACATAATCAAACCTAAACGTTTGTGGAAATGATCCACTGATTTAGAACCTTTATTATTTAAAAATTTATTGATTGTTTCTTTCACTCTATTTTCAGCATCAGCAAACTCAGGAGTGTCAGTTGAAATTTTTCCGGTTCTAATTTCATCAGCCAAATAGTTAGAAACCGTGTAAGGCAATACAAAATAACCATCTGCTAAACCTTGCATTAAAGCCGAAGCTCCAAGTCTATTCGCTCCGTGGTCAGAGAAATTAGCTTCTCCAGCCACAAAACAACCCGGAATTGTAGATTGTAAATTATAATCAACCCAAACACCGCCCATGGTATAGTGAACCGCTGGATAAATTTTCATTGGTGTTTCATATGGATTTTCATCGGTGATTTTTTGGTACATGGTAAACAAGTTACCGTATTTTTCTTTCAACCATTGTTTTCCATATGCCGTAATTTCTTCCGCAGTTGGGTGGTGATTTCCATGAGCAAATGCGGCTTGTTTTCCTTTGTTTTGAATTTCAGTTGAAAAATCCAAATAAACCCCTTCATTAGTATCATTCGCTTCAATCCCTCTTCCTTCGTCACACACCTCTTTCGCGGCTCTTGAAGCCACATCACGAGGTACTAAATTTCCAAATGCTGGGTATTTTCTTTCTAAGAAATAATCTCTATCTTCTTCTGCAAGTTGTGTAGGTTTCAATTTACCAGCTCTAATAGCTTCGGCATCTTCTTTCTTCTTGGGAACCCAAATACGTCCTGAGTTACGCAACGATTCGGACATCAAAGTTAATTTGGCTTGATTCGTTCCGTGAACCGGAATACATGTTGGGTGAATTTGAACGAAACATGGATTGGCAAATAAAGCACCTTGTTTGTGTACTTTCCAGCCCGCTGTAACATTGCTTCCCATAGCATTAGTAGAAAGGAAATAAACATTTCCATATCCTCCAGAGGCAATAATTACAGCATGAGCCGAATGTCTTTCTAATTCTCCAGTAACTAAATTACGTGCTATAATTCCTCGAGCTTTTCCATCAACTTTTACTAAATCTAACATTTCGTGACGGTTGAACATTTGAACGCGTCCCAATCCGATTTGTCTTGATAAAGCTGAATA
>CAISUR010000604.1 GCA_903888655.1 uncultured Bacteroidota bacterium
GGGTTCGTCTAACAATATGAATTTAGGATCGGTGGCCAAACATCGAGCGATTTCCGTTCTACGTCGCTCTCCACCAGAAAGTAAATCTCCTCGATTGGTTCGAATGTGCTCTAAACTAAATTCGGCAATTAAGCTTTCCATTTTAGCTATTTGCTCTTCTTTGGTGTATTTTGTAAGTTGTAATACACTTAAAATATTATCTTCAATACTTAACTTTCTAAATACAGAAGCTTCTTGCGCCAAATATCCAATGCCGTTTTGAGCACGTTTGTACATTGGAAACTCCGTGATATTCATATCATCAAGATATATATTGCCTGAATTTGGTTTAACTAATCCTACAATCATATAGAATGAAGTTGTTTTTCCAGCACCATTTGGTCCCAAAAGCCCTACAATTTCTCCTTGATTTACTTCAACGGAAATTCCTTTTACAACACTTCTCCCTTTATAGGTTTTAACTAAATTTTCGGCTCTGAGTTTCATTTTAAAGTTTATGAGTTTATGAGTTTAGAAGTTTATAGCATCAATTTCTAATCTACTACTAATTTTAATACAAATAAACAAAATTCATCTATTTGATTTTGTGATTTAACTTCAATTTTGGAAATATAAAAATCTTAATTTCCAACTTCCAATGCTTCCCAGAATTCATAGGCTCTTCGCAAATGCGGAATAACAATGGTTCCTCCTACTAAAGTTGCAATTCCCATAGCTTCCATCATTTCTTCTTTTGTAATTCCCTCTTTGTAACACGTTTCCAAATGGTATTTTACACAATCGTCACATCGCAAAACTGTTGAAGCTACTAATCCTAATAACTCTTTCGTTTTTACATCTAATGCGCCTTCTGCATAAGCATTGGTATCAAGATTAAAAATTCGCTTGACAACTTTATTGTTGTCTGCTAATAATTTTTCGTTCATTTTTGAACGATAGTCGTTGAATTCTTTAACTTGATTGCTCATCTTTTTTTCGTTTTTTGGCTACAATTGCTGCAATTAAAATACTCACTTCGTATAATGCTAATAAGGGTATTGAAACTATAATTTGACTTGGAATATCTGGTGGTGTTACAATGGCAGCAACTGTTAAATTAATTACAATAGCAAATTTTCTGTATTTTCTTAAAAACTCGGGAGTAACTAAACCTAATTTTGCTAGGAAATAGATTATGATAGGCATTTCAAACACCAATCCGCTTCCAACTAATGAAGTTTTTACCATACTAACATAAGAATCAACTGTAAACTGATTGACAATACTACCGCTAACCGTAAAAGTCGCGAAAAAATTGATGGAGAGCGGTAAAACCACGTAATAACCAAAAAGTACGCCGATAAAAAATAAAAGGGAAGAAATTACAATAAAAGATCCCGCATGTTTACGTTCATGTTCGTATAAAGCAGGACTAATAAATTTCCAAACTTGATATAGTATGTACGGAAAAGCCAATATAAATCCAGCAGTTATTAACGTCCATAAATACATTGAAAACTGCCCTCCTACTTCGGTATTTTGGATAATAAATTTAAATTCTTTGGCACAAGCGTAAGTATCATCAACCCCAAAAAAGTGAGTTACTTCACAAAAAAAGCGATAGGTTATGAAACTAGGATTTTTGGGCCCGAAGATAATTGTATCAAATATAAAACCATCAATAAAATAGCAAGCCGAAGCAAATATTATAATCGCTGCCGAGCTTCTAACAAGCAACCACCTTAAATCCTCAAGATGATCCATAAAGGACATTTCCTTCATTTCTTTTTTAGCCATTATACAATTCCTTCTTTTAAAATGTCATGCAAATGAATGACTCCTTTGTATAAATCATTATCAACAACGACTAATTGTGTAATTGAAAAATCCTCCATATAATTTAACGCATCTATCACCATATCAGATGATTTAATCATTTTTGGATTGCTGGTCATTATATCTTTCGCTGTTAAACCTGATATCGTTTCTGTTTTATTCAACATTCTTCGAATATCCCCATCAGTTATAATTCCTACTACTTTATCCGCTTCAATTACTGCTGTAACACCCAATCGATTTTCAGAAATTTCAACTATGACATTTTTTATACTAGAATCGGGAGTAACAAATGGCTTTCTAGTACTATCAAGCATATCGTTTACTCGAAGCAAAAGTTTTTTTCCTAAAGCACCTCCCGGATGGTATTTGGCAAAATCCTCTGGTGAAAAATTTCTCATTTCCATTAAACAAACTGCCAATGCATCACCCATTACTAACTGAGCTGTAGTGCTATTGGTTGGTGCTAAATTATTGGGACAAGACTCACTTTCTACAAAAGTATTCAACGTAACATGAGCTTCTTTACCCAGAAATGAAGTTACATTTCCAGTAATTGAAATTAATTTATTCCCAAATCGCTTCAACAAAGGAACCAAAACTTTTATTTCTGGACTATTACCGCTTTTAGAAATACAAATCACGACATCATGCTCTTGAAACATACCTAAATCGCCATGAATTGCTTCTGAGGCGTGCAGAAACATCGATGGTGTGCCAGTTGAATTCATTGTTGCTACAATTTTTTGGGCAATTATGGCACTTTTTCCAATCCCCGTTACAATTAATCTTCCTTTGGAATTGTAGATTAATTGAACCGCTTCCACAAAGTTAACATCAATGAAATCAGTGAGTTTTGCTATAGATTGGCTTTGAGAAATCAACGTTTTTTTGGCTGTTTCAATAATATTTTCTTTAGTGATCAAAATAGTTTTGTTATAAAATTTGTATGAATAAAAGAAAGTTGTACATTTATGGTTGCAAATTTATGTAAAAATACTATTAAGTAAGAATGAATTCAAACGAAATTGACATACACAAAGAATTAAAGAAATATTTTGGTTTTAACCAATTTAAAGGGCTGCAAGAACAAGTTATTAAAAGTATTGTTGCAAAAGAAAACACATTTGTTATTATGCCAACGGGTGGTGGAAAATCATTGTGTTATCAATTACCGGCTTTAATTCAAGAGGGAACTGCTATTGTAGTCTCCCCTTTAATTGCTTTAATGAAAAATCAAGTTGATGCAATAAGAAGTGTTTCGACCAATGATGGTATCGCACATGTATTAAATTCTTCATTAACTAAAACGGAAATCAATCAAGTAAAAAAAGACATAAGTTCAGGAATTACTAAACTGCTGTATGTAGCACCAGAATCACTAACCAAAGAAGAATATGTAGAGTTTTTAAAATCAGTTCCAATTTCATTTGTTGCAATTGATGAAGCCCATTGTATTTCGGAATGGGGTCATGATTTTAGACCTGAGTATAGAAATTTAAGAACAATAATAAAACATTTAGGCGATGTTCCAGTTATTGGATTAACAGCAACTGCAACTCCTAAAGTTCAAGAAGACATTCTTAAGAATTTGGATATGTCGGATGCAACTACTTATAAAGCATCATTCAACAGACCCAATTTATTTTATGAAGTTAGAACGAAAACTAAAAATATTGAATCTGACATCATTCGTTTTATTAAACAAAATAAAGGAAAATCAGGAATTATTTATTGTTTAAGTCGTAAAAAGGTAGAAGCCATTGCTGAAGTACTTCAAGTAAACGGAATTAGTGCTGTACCTTATCATGCAGGTTTAGATGCTAAAACTCGTGCAAAACATCAAGATATGTTTCTTATGGAAGATGTTGATGTGGTTGTTGCTACTATTGCTTTTGGAATGGGAATTGACAAACCAGACGTTCGTTTTGTTATTCATCATGATATTCCTAAATCGTTAGAAAGCTACTATCAAGAAACCGGAAGAGCAGGAAGAGATGGTGGTGAAGGACACTGTTTAGCCTATTACTCTTACAAGGATGTTGAAAAATTAGAAAAATTCATGTCAGGTAAACCTGTAGCAGAACAAGAAATTGGATTTGCTTTGTTGCAAGAAGTTGTAGCCTATGCTGAAACTTCTATGTCAAGACGTAAATTCTTATTGCATTATTTTGGTGAAGAATTTGACGGAGAAAATGGAGAAGGAGCTGATATGGATGACAATGTTCGAAATCCAAAAGCTAAAGTCGAGGCCAAAGACAATGTTGTTAAACTTTTAGAAGTTGTTCGTGACACCAAACATTTATATAAATCCAAAGAAATCGTTTTCACATTAATAGGAAGAGTTAATGCCACAATAAAAGCTCACAGAACAGATTCGCAACACTTCTTTGGTTGCGGAAAAAATCAAGAAGAGCGTTACTGGATGGCATTAATTCGTCAAGTTTTGGTTACTGGTTTATTGACTAAAGATATAGAAACCTATGGCATTTTAAAAATTTCAGACAAAGGACATGATTTTATTAAAAAGCCAACATCATTTATGATGTCAGAAGATCATGAATATAATGAAGCCGAGGACGATGCTATTGTTACAGCAGCAAAATCATCAGGAACTGCTGATGAAGTTTTGATGACAATGTTACGAGATTTACGTAAAAAAGTGGCTAAAAAATTGGGGGTTCCTCCATTTGTAGTTTTTCAAGATCCATCTCTAGAGGATATGGCATTAAAATACCCAATAACATCTGAAGAATTGATAAATATTCACGGTGTTGGAGAAGGAAAAGCCAAAAAATATGGAAAAGAGTTCATTGAATTAATTAGTAGATATGTTGAAGACAATGATATTATTCGTCCTGATGATTTAGTAGTAAAGTCGACTGGTGCCAACTCTGCGAACAAATTATATATTATCCAAAACATTGACAGAAAGCTTTCACTTGACGATATTGCATCAGCCAAGGGAATGAAAATGGATGAATTGTTAAAGGAGATGGAGCAAATTGTCTATTCCGGCACTAAATTAAATATCAAATATTGGATTGATGAGATGCTTGATGATGAGCAACAAGAAGAAATTCATGAATATTTTATGGAATCAGAAACTGACAATATTGAAACCGCTCTTAAGGAATTTGATGGCGATTATGATATTGAAGAATTACGTTTAATGCGAATAAAGTTTATTAGCGAAGTAGCCAATTAAAATAAAATTTTAAAACTCCTAATTCCAAAATTATTTGATTTAGAATTTGGAGTTTTTTTTTATTCGATATATAATTCACCTCGATGCGGTTTTAAGGCATCACGAACCAAAATCATATTTTCATCTGTTACTACCATAAAGGCAATGGCGTGCATTTCGTTTACAATCTCAAAACCAGTTAACACTATTGGAAGTCTTTCTATTGCAATGAATTCTTTTAAATGAATTTCATGGTGCTCGGCAGTTCGTGCTGAAGTAATCCCTCTAAAATCCCAAATTAACTTTATTTGTCTCATTTATTTTGAAGATTAAATTTAAAAATATTGACAAAGATAAACTTGTTCTATATTTTCATTTCTTTTTATAAAAAAATTAAGTTTTATTTTTTTTAAATACACTATTTTTGATTTTTTTAATACCTTATTAATAACTTAAATGATTCGTTTATGAATAAAATTTTATTGGCTATTGTTTTTTGTTTTTCAACATTTTATGCTACATCACAATCAGGTTATCAAATAACTATTAATCTTAAAGATTGCAAAGACACAATTGCATATCTTACTTATTATCAAATGGATAAAAATTTCATAAAAGATA
>CAISUR010000605.1 GCA_903888655.1 uncultured Bacteroidota bacterium
AGATTAAAGACCTGCTCTTTTACATTCAGTTCTGTCAGCAGGTTTATTCTTGCTTCTTCCTGACCCAAAGCATCTATTTCCTTTCTGTGTAAGCGATAAACATCTTTAATATGGCGAATCCAATTGTCTATTATGCCAATAGAATCGTTTCCCATAGCTGCTTTAATTCCACCACATCCATAATGACCGCATACAATAACATGTTTTACTTTCAACACATTAACAGCATAATCTAGTACACTCAACATATTCATATCACTGTGAACGACCATATTTGCTATATTTCTATGAACAAAAACTTCACCTGGTTTAGCACCAATGATTTCATTTGCTGGCACGCGACTATCCGAACAACCAATCCATAATAAGGGAGGATTTTGTCCTTTAGATAAATCTTTAAAATATTCGGGGTCGATTGCTATTTGACTTTCAACCCATTGCTTATTATTATCTAATATTTTTTTATAAAAATCACTCATTAGAATAGTATACTGTTTTGGTATTATTTAAGACCACTATTTAAAGACAAATTAATCAGTTTCTTTTTTATTAATTAAATTATTAATTATTTGAAATAGCTTAGCTTGTTCAAAAGGTTTTATAATGATATCATTCATACCCGCAGATAAAGCTTGTTCTGTAATTTCTTCCTTATCAAATGCAGTCAATGCAATTATAGGTGTAGTTATTCCTTTTTTTCTAATTAATCGGGTAGTTTCATAGCCATTTATGATAGGCATATTGATATCCATCAAAATAATATCAAAGTATTCATTTTCTAACAGATTAATGGCAGCGTAACCATCGTCTAAAATTGTTGATTTGAAATTATTCGTTTCTAATATTTTTTTTGTTACAATTTGATTTATTTTATTATCTTCAACTACTAAAATTTTGTAAAATTGATTTAAAGACAAATCGACATCTATATTATTTATAATTTCATTCTTTTTAGATTCATCCGCATCAAAACCAATGGTAAATGAAAATTTAGTACCTCTATCAACTTCACTTTCAATATGAATTTCACTTCCAAAAAGCTCAATTAACTTCTGTACAATTGATAGGCCCAAACCTGTACCTTGATAATCTCCTTCTTTTCGCTCAATTTGCACAAATTTTTCAAAAATCTTTTTTTGATCTTCTTTAGCGATACCTACCCCTGTATCTATCACATCAAAATGTATATAATGCTTAAAATTTTCAATTCGTTCAAGTTTTGCAAAAACACTTACGGTTCCATCCTTTGTAAATTTAAGTGCATTACTTATCAAATTCATAAAGACTTGTGAAAGTCTTAATTTATCACCAATTAAAAACTCAGGTATATTAGAATCAATTTCTGTAATTAGTTTATTATTATTTTTGACGGCAATAAATTCGAGAGAATCAACAATTGTGACAAGTTCATCGGTTATATTGAAAATCATACTTTCCAATATAATTTTATTTTCTTCAATTTTATTAATTTGAAGTAAATCATTGACCAGTGATAATAAATATCTTGAAGAAAATTTTAAAGAATTTAGATGTGGACTTTCGGCAAGCTCTTTGTGTTCATCAAGTATTATATTGGTAATTCCTACTACTCCATACAGAGGTGTTCTTAATTCATGACTAATTGTTGATACAAACTGTGTTTTTAATTGTGATGCCTCTTCTGCTTTTTCTTTTGCAATCGTTAGTTCGGCATTGGCTTCCTTAAGTGCATCATTAGTTTGCTCTCGTAAATTATTATTTTTGTATAGTGAATATAGTAATAATAATAGAATGAATAAAATAACTATAAACAACAAAACTATTAATCTCGACTCTTTTAAGTTTTTTAATTGTTGATAATTTTCTAATTCTATTTTATCAATTTGGCGCTGATATTCATGCAATTCAATCTCACTACCCGCAGCTTTTACTTTTTTAAAT
>CAISUR010000606.1 GCA_903888655.1 uncultured Bacteroidota bacterium
ACCTTGTGGGGTCAAGCCTTTTGTCAAGAAATATACATTCCTTATCGAGTTGGAACCAAATGGGGACTATGCAATGAAGAAGGTAAAATAATACTAGAACCAAAATATGATTCTTTAGATTTTTCGGGTTATGATACTAATCAAGATGTTTTAACACCAAAAATCAATAACAAAGAAGGATTAATTATTGGCGGAAAGGTTTTGTTTGAGCCTGTTTTTGAGCATATTTACAGCAGTAATAATTTATATTTTACAACAAAATTTGAAAATAATTCTAAAATTTCAGATGTATTTGATTCAGACGGAAAATCAATCTTGAAAAATCCTGTAATTGAAGTGCTTTCCAATAAAAAAGTTACTGATGGAATTTATACTTTTCATCTTTTAAACAAAGATTGTACAGAAACATTCTTTTTCTATGACATTGTTAACAAGAAAATTATTCAAACATTATATGAAAATTATGCATCTATAAATTTTATCAAAAGACAAAGTGATTATTTTAGCACGTCTTTTTTGGTTAAAAAAAATGCTAACGACCCTTTAATTACCGAGGCTTGGGACGTTACAAAACTTCCAAATACAGTAACAAAAACAAAATTACTTTATAGGACTGAAAAAGAATATTTAGAAAAATTCTTGAAAAATTCTCGTAAGTATAGAGATAATGACTCTGATTATTCAGGAAGTATGGGTTCTGGCTCACAAAGAGTAACTGAAGATATATCAATTAAAGGAGACTTAGATGCAGCCCTTGTAGTTGAGCCCCCTAGGGAGGAAAACAGTGAAATAAAAAAGACGATATTCATCAATAATAATTTTAGAATAAAAGACAATCAGTTGGTATTGAGTAAATACGATCAAAACAAAAATAAACCATTGCCCGATATTTTAATGGATTTAAAAGTACCGATACAAAATATTGAGCTCAAAAATCAAAGTTTTAATTTGAAAAGAAACGATACGATTTCTTATTTTCAAAATTATGTTCAATTCAAAAAGAAAGATAAGTATGCTTTGGTTTTTCCAACCGATTTAAAGAAAATTATTGAATTTGACACCATTTCAAAAAACTCAAACAGCATTAGTGACAATAATAACAATCGAGATGTAATCTTGCTGGTTGGAAACAAAGACAAAAAAACAAATCAATTCAAATACAGTTTGTATTCCAATCAAAAAGGATTGCTTTTTCCGATGCAGTATGATAATTTGACGTATGCACAAAAATTGTATTCCAATAATGGAAATTCAAATTATTACTCCAAAATTGGAAATAAACTTGGTATTGTTCAAATTGACGGCACCGAATTTCTGAAAGCAGAATATGACGAAATCAATGAAAATAATAGATACGAATCCTATGGAGCCATTAAAAAAGTGCTCGACATTAAGAAAGACAATAAGTTTGGCGTTGTTTACCAAAATCCTCAAACCTATAAATTAGAATTAATAGACGCCATTTTTGATTCAGAAATTAAAAATATTTACTTGAATTTTCCAAGGATAAATTATCCAAAAGCATTGGGTTCTAAAGAAATTCCAAAAAAGATTACATTGATTTCTTTGAAAGACAAACGAGGAAATATAGTTGGATATGCAAATGCCAATGGAATGTTGTATTTTAAAAATTAATCAGATGAAAAAGTCATTTTATATTGTAGTATTGTTGGTTAATTTCTTTGCAAATGCTCAAGAAAATTATGCCACTTCTATCGAATTTTCAATGCCGAGAATTAAAGGTAGCGAGAATTTTTTCTTCTCAGAATGGGAATTAAATCCTGCCGAAATGCCCAACAAACTTTCGGATGTAGAAGCGCTTCAAAACACAAATAGCAAAGGTCAGTTGATGAGAGTCAAAGGCGAGTCGGTGCGATATGAGATAAACGACAGCGCTAACGGTTCAAAAACAGTGACAACTTATGCTAATAATCAGAAATTCTCACAGGCTTCGTACAAGAATGGATTGCTTGATGGGACAAAGACACTATACCATTCTAACGGTATGCCGTTTCAAGTATTTGAGTTTAAAAAAGGAAAAGTTGACGGCATTTGTAAAGTGTATGATAGCGATAATAATTTGGTTTTTGAGACAAATTATAAGAACAATGTAAAAAACGGCTTAAGAAAATTCTACACTGGCAAACGAGAAGGCGAAATTTTAGAAGGTAATTTTGTCAACGGTAATCTGGTTGGTGACTTAAAATTCTACACTAAAAACAATTTCAGTTACACACTTCCAAACGATTTAAGAAACGGTAAAGTCATTTGCTTTTATAACGACCAAAAATTCTCTGAATTTTCAATCCTTGACGGGAAAGTAAACGGAATTGCCCATCAATTTAATATTAAATCAGGAAATATAGTTGCTAAAATTCCTTACTGTTTAGGCGAAAAAAATGGTTTTGCTGAATTCTATTCCCCTCAAGGCGAATTAGTAAACAAGACAGAATATAAATTTGGAAAAAAGGTAGGAAATCATAAAATCATTTCAACTGATAACAAGTTGGTTAAAGAAGAATATTATGATGATCATGGAATTAAAACCGGAATTTGGAAAGATTACGACAAACAAGAACAACTTATTAGAGAACAAGAATATAAAAATGACAGCTTAAACGGATTCTCAAAACGATATGACAAAGGCTTTCTTCAGGAAATTACTGCCTATAAAAACGGAAAAAAAGAAGGATTGGCTAAATTTTACAAATCGGGAACTACAATTTTAGAGTCAGAAGTGTATTATGAAAATGACGATTTCTACAAAGAAATAATATATTATGATTCAGGAACAACTTTTTCGGTTAAAGAAATTAATCGAAAAAACAATGCTATTTCAGTAAAGTATTTCAATCCAAACGGCAGTTTGTTTCACGAGAATAAATTTTTGAACAATATTGCAGTAGGATTGAATAAGTCAATCGATAAAAAGGACAATACATTAATTGTTAGAACCGAAACGCTCTACGATGAAAAGAATAACCGACTTAAGCAAACCTCTTTTGGCTACAAAAACGACGGCAGTTATACCGAATATAATTTTAGAAACAACACTTGG
The DNA here is from genome assembly GCA_903888655.1 of uncultured Bacteroidota bacterium. Taxonomy (GTDB): domain Bacteria; phylum Bacteroidota; class Bacteroidia; order Flavobacteriales; family Flavobacteriaceae; genus Flavobacterium. The sequence continues at coordinate 3,059 of CAISUR010000606.1, forward strand.
CATGGTGAAAGTAAGTCGTTTAATGCTGCCACCAATGAAACCAGGATTAATTATTATTATGAAACAAATAAGACCTATAAAAACGTAACCAAAGAAGAATTTGAAAAGCTTACTGCAGCCGAAAAGAAATAGCTTTTTCTGGTTTTCAACTTTCATTATTAAAATGTAAATTCGCACTTTATTTTAATTGATTGTTGAACAAACTGCAAACAATACAAAACCAATAATTGAATCTGATAAAAAAGATTTTGAAATACCTTCTGAATAAATGACTCAAGCTTGCAACAGCAAGAGCCCATTGAAGAAAAATAAAAAATACGAATGAAATACTTTCACGAACAAATCGAAGCCAAATGGCAAGAATATTGGGCAAAAAATCAAACATTTGCAGCATCAAATAATTCCGATAAGCCTAAATATTATGTTTTGGATATGTTTCCTTATCCATCAGGAGCAGGATTACACGTTGGACATCCGCTTGGATATATAGCATCTGATATTGTAGCTCGTTACAAACGCCACAAAGGCTTTAATGTTTTGCATCCGCAAGGATATGATTCGTTTGGTTTACCTGCCGAACAATATGCTATTCAAACAGGGCAACATCCAGAAAAAACGACTCGCGAAAACATTGCACGATACCGTGAGCAATTGGATAAAATCGGATTTTCATTTGATTGGAGTAGAGAAGTGCGAACATCTAATGAAGATTATTATAAATGGACACAATGGATTTTTATTCTATTGTTTAATTCTTTCTATTGTAGAGCGGATGATAAAGCTTATGACATTAAGGAACTCATCAAAGTTTTTGAAACCGAAGGAAATCAAATGGTGAATTTGGTTTGTGATGATGGTATTGAAATTTTCTCGGCTGCCCAATGGAACGCTTTTTCTGAAGAAGAGCAACAGAAAATACTGTTAAAATACAGACTTGCCTATTTGGCAGAAACCGAAGTGAATTGGTGTCCTGCATTAGGGACGGTTTTAGCTAACGACGAAATCGTAAACGGTGTTTCTGAGCGTGGTGGTCATCCTGTGATTCGAAAAAAAATGACCCAATGGTCGATGCGAATTTCTGCCTTTGCAGAAAGATTGTTGCAAGGTTTAGACACTATCGATTGGAGTGAATCGATTAAGGAATCACAACGCAACTGGATTGGAAAATCGGTTGGAGCGTTGGTAAAGTTTAATATCCTCCCCCCAGCCCCCTCCGAAGGAGGGGGAGTCGAAACTTTATTAAAATCGGATCCAAAATATATGACGGGTGATGCTTCAATAGCAAAAGATTTGTTGCTTCACGCGAAAGAAATGCGAAAAGAACCAACATTATCAGAAGCAATTTTGTGGGATAATTTACGTAGAGAAAAATTAGATGTCCGTTTTAGAAGACAACATCTAATTGGAAAATATATAGTTGATTTTGTATGTTTAGAAAAAAGATTAATCGTTGAAGTTGATGGTGAGTATCACAACACAATAGAACAGCAAGAACTTGATAATACAAGAACTTTAGAACTGGAACAGAAACATAATTTTAAAGTAATTCGTTTTTCAAACGATGAAGTGAACAAAGAAATATCAACTGTTTTAAATAAAATCGAATCAGAATTAAAATCAAGAATATCTTATCCAGCTTCGGCTCCCTCCCCTTCGGGGAGGGCTGGGGAGGGGACTTTTATAGAGGTCTTTACAACTCGTCCCGACACCATTTTCGGAGTAACCTTTATGACGCTAGCGCCCGAACATGAATTAGTTTCTCAAATCACAACACTTGAGCAAAAAGCAGCAGTTGAAGCATATATTGAAGCTACAGCAAAACGTTCTGAAAGAGAAAGAATGGCGGATGTAAAAACCATTTCTGGGGTTTTTACTGGTGCTTATGCCGAACATCCATTTACCAAAGAACCAATTCCGGTTTGGATTGGCGATTATGTATTGGCAGGTTACGGAACAGGAGCAGTTATGGCAGTTCCATGTGGCGATGAACGTGATTATGCGTTTGCGAATTTCTTTAAAGGAACAAACGGAATGCCTGAGATTAAAAATATTTTCAATCAAGATATTTCCGAAGCGGCTTATGGCGAAAAAAGCGGTTTTGAATTAGTAAACTCCGATTTCTTAAACGGATTAGGATATAAAGAAGGAACCAAAAAAATTATTACTGAATTAGAAAAAATTGGGCAAGGAAAAGGAAAAACCAATTACCGTTTGCGTGATGCAGTTTTCTCTCGTCAACGATATTGGGGAGAACCCTTTCCTGTGTATTATGTCAATGGATTGCCACAAATGATTGATGACAAACATTTGCCAATCGTTTTGCCAGAAGTTGAGAAATATTTACCTACCGAAGACGGACAACCACCTTTAGGAAACGCAACGACTTGGGCTTGGGATAGTATTCAATGTTCAGTAGTTAGTAATCAGTTGATTGATAACAAAACGATTTTCCCTTTAGAATTGAACACCATGCCAGGTTGGGCGGGAAGTTCGTGGTATTGGATGCGTTATATGGATGCACAGAATACAAACGAATTTGCTTCAAAAGATGCACTGAAATATTGGGAAAATGTAGATTTATACATTGGAGGAAGCGAGCACGCCACCGGACATTTATTGTATGCTCGTTTTTGGAATAAATTCCTAAAAGACAGAGGCTACGCACCAACAGAAGAACCTTTCAAGAAATTGATTAATCAAGGAATGATTTTGGGGATGAGTGCGTTTGTGTATAGAAGTGAAGATTCTAAAAAATTATATTCAAAAGGTTTAATAAAAGATAAAAATGTTCATCCAATCCACGTTGATCTTGCTGTAATCAACGACATCTCCAACGAATTAGACATAGAAGCTTTCAAAAATCATCCATTATATTCCGACTATAAAGATGCCGAATTTATTTTAGAAGATGGAAAATACATCGTTGGTCGTGAAGTAGAAAAAATGTCCAAATCCAAATACAATGTAGTCAATCCAGATGATATTTGTAATGATTATGGTGCCGATACTTTAAGATTGTACGAAATGTTCCTTGGTCCATTGGAACAAGCCAAACCATGGAATACTGCCGGAATTACTGGGGTTTCTGGTTTCTTAAAAAAACTATGGCGTTTGTATTTTGATGATAATGGTTTGATTGTTACCAACGACGAGCCAACCTCAGATATGTACAAGTCTTTACACAAAACCATTAAAAAAGTAACCGAAGATATCGAGAATTTTTCATTCAATACATCGGTATCACAATTCATGATTTGCGTCAACGAATTGGCAACTTTAAAATGCAATCACAGAAAAATTCTAGAACCATTGGCAGTTTTAATTTCGCCTTATGCACCACATATTGCTGAGGAATTATGGAGTCAATTGGGTCATGAAGGTTCCGTTTCAACAGTAGATTTTCCAGTTTATGAAGAGAACTATTTGGTAGAATCCGAAAAAGAATATCCCGTTTCATTTAACGGAAAAATGCGTTTCACGATTAAATTGCCTTTAGATTTAACCGTTCCGCAAATCCAAGAAATTGTAATGGCAGACGAACGAACCATCAAGCAATTGGATGGTAGAACTCCAAATAAAATTATCATTGTTCCTGGAAAAGTGATAAACTTAGTGGGCTAAATTAGCCTAACATTACATTAAAAATCCGAGTATTGAGTTTCTTTTCTGGATAGTTGGATTTTCTATTTTTAAAAAACGTTATAAAAGCATAAAAACATGAAAAAATTATTATTCTTATCATTCCTTGCTATGAGTGCTATTTCATTGGCACAAGAAAAAAAACCTACAGAAAAAGGTAAACTAAGTATCTATTTTGGTGGTGGATTTGTGAGTAGTAGTAGATTTGCTATTGACGATAAATTAGCAGCTAGTGCTTTGCCTCAAATACAGGCTAATGTTCCCGAATTTGTTTTTGGAGTTAATCATTTTTTCAACAAAGGTTTTCTTGACATGGAACTTTCTTCTAACATGTTTAAAAAATCAAACTCTGCAACAACTTCTAATGGTTCTCGAAGCAATTTCCGTTTAAGAGGACATTATAACTTTGTCAATAATAAGGATATAGTTTTTTCAGGAGGTTTGAATTTAGCTTTCACGGCTAATGATTTTAATGTGTATTCACAAAACAATCAAGTTGATGTGAATAATCTTGCTGCCAGCACAACAAGTTATATTCGATTGAGAAACAATATGTTTTTTGCGGGACCTTCACTAGGATTTGCAATCAAAAATAAAGGAGAGCAATTAGTCCGATTAAATGTAGGCTATGAATTTGCATTGATTACCGGAAAATGGAAATCCGATTTTGCTAATGTTTCCAATTCAATCAATGAAAACGGACAAAGCCGATTGATGATTGGAGCTATTTTTTTCTTTAACAGACATACTAAATAAAATATGATTTTATTTAGCAAAAGTCGATAGAATTACCGCTACCGACAACCATACTACTCCGTGAATTAGTAAGCATTTGGCGTAACTTTTATTGCCATATAATTGTTTAACTAAATGAACCATAAAATAAATAATGCTTATTGGAATGAATAAGTACAGCATTAACACGCCACCATTAGGCGTATTTCCATGAGTTGGAAAAAGTTGATAACAAGCACCTGCAATCAATATATAAATGGTGTAAAAAGCAATAGTTACGTTTTCTTTTGAAAATTTGTTGAGGTTCATTTCTGTCTAAATTTAATATCCACTTACGGATTTCTAATATCCAAAATCTAATATCTAAAATCTAATATCTAAAATCTAATATCTAATATCTAATATCTAATATCTAAAATCTAATATCTAATATGTAATATCTATAATTGTATCTGTCTTTCTATTTGTTGTTCCAAAGATATAAATGTTTCTGTTCTGGAAACACCATCAATCGGTTGGATTTTTTTATTCAAAAGTTGCATTAAATGTTCGTTATCACGACAAATAATTTTGATTAAAATGCTCCAATTTCCAGTGGTATAATGACATTCTAGCACTTCTGGAATTTTTTTAAGTTCTTTTACAGCCTCGGCATTACTAGCGGCTTTTTCAAGATAAACGCCTATGAATGCCATCGTTTTATAACCTAAAACTTTATTGTTTACAATAAACTTTGAGCCCGAAATTACACCAGCTTCCTCTAGTTTTTTTAATCGTTGATGAATGGCTGCTCCAGAAATGCCAATTTTATGGGCAATCTGCAAAATCGGTTTTCGTGCATCGTCCATTAAGTCACGTAGAATTTCTTTATCTATTCCATCAATTTCTATTTGTAACTGATTTATTTTCATTGATTGTCAAATTAAAGCAAAAGTAGGGATTTTGTTTTAAATCCTAATTAAAAAATTAACCATACCATTCAATCAGTTTAGGAGAAATAAAAAAAGCAAACGACATACAAATCAATTCTTTCAATCAAAAAATAACTAAAAGTAATACAAAGTGTCATTAGTATAGTAAAATGTTTCTTTATCTTTGTACTTCAAAACAACAATATAAAAAATAGAAATATGGCTTTAGCAATAACAGATGCTACTTTTGATGAAGTAGTTTTAAAATCAAATAAACCAGTGGTAGTAGATTTTTGGGCAGCTTGGTGTGGACCTTGCAGAATGGTTGGGCCAGTTATCGATGAAATTCATACCGAATATGATGGTAAGGCAGTGGTAGGCAAAGTAGATGTAGATGCTAACCAAGAATTTGCCGCGAAATATGGCGTTAGAAATATTCCGACAGTATTAATTTTTCAAAATGGAGAAGTTGTTGGTCGTCAAGTAGGAGTTGCTCCAAAAAAAACATATACCGATGCTATTGATGCATTGCTATAATTTAAAAACAAATACATTTGAAAGGTTCGACGAAAGTTGAACCTTTTTTATTTGTTAAAAAATGATTTCAAATAAGCTCATTTTCAAATTTTCAATTTATCTTTGTACTTCAAAACAACAATATAAAAAATAGA
>CAISUR010000607.1 GCA_903888655.1 uncultured Bacteroidota bacterium
GATATCAATCCATCATTGACAGATGCCATTGAATTAGGAATTATGAACAAAATCGGCAAAGCAACAGTAACCTCATCAGTGTATTACAATAAAACCAATACACCATTTCAATTCATAAGAAGACCTAACGGAGATTATGCTACTGCTATTGTTAATGGTCAACCAGTATCAACACCCGTGATAATTTCTACACCTGTAAATTTAGATTCCGATACTAGATACGGATTTGAGTTTAACGTTAATTATAATCCAGCAAAATGGGTCCGATTGAATGGGAACTTCAATATTTTTACAAGTCGCGTTTTGGGTAATTACAGCTATTCTTTACCGAATCAAATAAACCCAAGCGTTACAGACTATTTTTCAAAAGATGTAGATATTTCAGCCAATAGCTGGTTTGCAAAAGTTTCTTCTAAATTTAACTTACCAAAGAAAATCGATTTTCAAATTAATGGAACTTACAATGCCCCTCAAAACACTGCTCAAGGAAATACCAAAGGTGTATTAGCTGCTAATGCTGGTTTGAGTAAGGATGTATTAAAAGATAAAGCAACCATTGCGTTAAATGTCAATGATGTGTTTAATTCTAGAAAAAGAATATCTAATACTTATTTGCCAACGTTAAACTCTTATAATGAGATGCAAATGAGAGTAAGACAAATTACGCTTTCTTTTACCTATCGTTTCAATAAGCAAAAAACAGAGAGAGAAAAACCTAAAAAAGATAATGAAGGTGGCGAAGGAGGAGATTTTCCCGGATAATAAAACCTTTTCTAAATAAACTTTCAAGTACAGAGTTTAAAAAGATAGGAGCAAAAAGCCACAGATTTTTATTTTTTTTAATCTGCGAATCTGTGGCTAAAAATAGAAATTGAACTTTAAGAAATTGAAAGTAAACTGATTAAAATCTATTTCATTAGTCATCAGTATCTTCTAAACTAAATATTTCTTCTACTGGTTTTTCAAAAAACCTCCCTAATTTTAATGCTAAAACTGTTGAAGGGACATACTTCCCTTTTTCCATAGCATTAATAGTTTGGCGACTCACACCAATATGTTTGGCTAATTCTTCTTGAGAAATATTTTTGATAGCTCTTAAAACTTTGAGGTTATTCGTCATCTTTTAAAGATTTATTTAGTTTATAAATCATATAGTGAAATCGAATAATAAAGAAAAGTAACATAGCAAAAACATTCGCTAATAATACATTTAAATATTGAAATCCATATATAAATAGCGTTGCAACAATCATTAGGCCAAAATTAAAATAGGTAGCCCAAACTAAACTTTCGTATCTAATTTTGGAAATAAATTCATCTTCATTTTTCGTTTTAGAAAAACCTATTAATATTGCACCTACGATAATAAAAATTAGAATTATTTCGTCCAAGACACCATTTTCTTCAAATGTAAAATAAGTTGGCTTTGATAGAACATTATCGCTAAATAAAGCAAAAACATTCATCTTAAAATGATTATCAAAATCATATTTAGAAAAGAATAAAACAAAACCTAAAATTAGACTCGGAATAAATAAAATCCATCCTATCTTTTTATACCGATTTGCAAATAAAAAATGTGTGTTCATATTTAATATATTTAAAATTACATTACAAATGTAAAGTTTATTTTACA
>CAISUR010000608.1 GCA_903888655.1 uncultured Bacteroidota bacterium
AAATGATACAGAAAAATTAAAAATAGAAAGCTATCTTTCTGTTAAGTATGGTATTTCTTTAATTGGAGAAAAAAATTACTTAAGCTCAAACAATGTAAAAATTTGGAATAAAGATGAAAATAAAAGCTTCAGTAACAATATAACTGGAATTGGTAGAGATAATAAATCCGAATTATTTCAAAAAGAATCTGGTAATTCAAAAAAAGATGGATTGTTTATTGGTTTTGGAACATATGATTCAATAAACAAATACAATAACAACTTTATTGAGAATAATACTTACCTGCTTTGGGGTGATAATGGTAAAAATAATAGTATAAGATCCAATAACAATAAAGATGAACCTATAGATAAAATGGATAGGTTATGGAAAGTTCAAAAAAGTGCTTCAATTGCCAATAAAAAACGATCAAATTTTTTGCTTTTGGATAAAAAAGATTTTTTAAAAAATAGTGAAAAAAGAGAAAATAATAATAATGCTGATAATAAAAATTGGTGGTTATTGGTTAGTCCAAAGTCTTCTGATTCGTTTAATTATTCAGATGCTACATATTATCCTGCTAAAATACTTCCAAATGATAAATTACTATTTGAAAATATAGATTTTAAAAATTATAGTTCGTTCACTTTTATCGAGGCTCCCAATTTATTTATGACTAAAGAGCTAATAGCTCAAAATTGTGAACAATCTCAACCTGCAAAAATAAAATTAAAAGTTACAGGTGGGCAGAGTCCTTTTTTATTAAAAGTAGAACATAATGGTCAGATTTCTATCCTTGAAAAGAGTACTAGAGATTTTGAAATCGAAAATTTAGAAGTAACTAATTATAACTTGACGTTAACAGATGGTAATAAGCAAATTTGTACTCAAAATTGCAAAATAGAATCTTTAATTGATGGTTTAAATGTTAGTTTATCCCAAAATTGGTTTTTAAACGACCAATCAGAGGTGGATATAATTCCTAGTGTGAACGAAGCAGATGCAGGTAATATAAGCTTTACTTGGTTTAAAGATGATAAAAGTATATCTACGAATAAAATGCTTCAAGTTTCCGAACAAGGGAACTATTCACTCAATGTAAAAAATGACAAAGGTTGTGAAAAAACAATTCCATTTAATGTCAGTAAGCAAAAATCAAATATCCCTCAATTAAAACTATATCCAAACCCTGTTAAAAGTGGGGAACCGTTTACTGTAGATATTGATTTAAAAGAACCTACAGATGTTCAGATTCAGATTTTCAGCATAAAAGGAGAATTGTTAAAAACTAAATATTTCAATAAAATATACAATAACAGTTACACTGAAACTCTTCAAAGTAGTGGCAGTTATTTAATTGTTCTAAAATCAGATATTTTATCAACTACTTATAAATTAATAGTTAACTAACCATGGAAAAAAATAATCAAATCTCGTCAAATAAAATCCTAGGTATGAATAAAAAAACAATAAAGAGAATGCACTATTTCATGCTCTTTATCATGTTACATATTACCTTCATTGTACCAGCTCAACAAGTAAAAGATGTCTATAAACAAACATTTAATAGATTAAATCTTAATGAAAATTTATTTTTGTTGTTTCCAAAAGCTACTACTAATACTATCACAAATACTAATTTAGTTACTAATACGGAAGTTAAGAATAATTCTTTCACAAAAATCCCTTACAAAAAAGAAAACCATACTGAATTATTATCTAAATCAGATAATACGAGTGGAGTAACTATAATTAATACCGATTTAAAAGAAGGAGTAATTGGAATTTCTAAAACCATTCCGATTGATAATCCAATGGATAACTTATTCAAATTTTCTGTAAATGAGTTGCCGTCAAAGGAAGATAAAGTAATATTAAAATATGACTTATTTGGTGTTGAAGACCAAAATTCTGTAGCAAGAAGTATTAATGATCGATTTTCTATTGGAGGTCATATTATAAAAATTAATAATCAATGG
>CAISUR010000609.1 GCA_903888655.1 uncultured Bacteroidota bacterium
GCTTCTTCCCTTATCAGTATATGCAACTTTTTTACCGCTTATGGCAAATAAAATTCTGATAACTTTAGAACGTAGAACGTTATGCAAATCGGCAATTGCATCAACATTTAATTTCTTCAAATCGTAAAACAATTTCAACAATCCTAAAAACCCTTTGTGTCTTTGATTCAAATCAACAGCGAAGAAGTTAACATTGGAAATTCCATCAAAAAAAGATTGAAAAAAAGGACGCGAAACAACGGTAACTTTAAGAGATGGATTTTGCTCAACCAAGGCGCGAACAACAGGAATTGTCATGGCTACATCGCCCATTGCAGAAAGCCGGATTATAGCTATATGTTGAATTGGTTTTGACAATGAAATTATGTTTAAAAACCATTAAGGTATTAAGTTTCATTAAGTACTCTTAATTTTCTTAATACCTTTATGGTTCCAAATATTTTTTATTATTTCTTATTCTGATACAAAATTGGATTCAAATCATCATCATTGTACATTTTCATTTGTTTGTATACTTTCATGAATTTATCTCCATTTTCAATATCCGTCAATAAATCATCGATTGCAGTCGATAAATCGGTTCTTTGTTCTAAAAGCACATTCAATTTTTCTTGACATTTATCTCTATGTTCTTGCGAAGCTTCTTCACGAGTTGCTTCTTCATTCATGTGATAAATTTTCAAAGCTAAAATTGACAATCGATCTATAGTCCAAGCTGGTGATTCTGAATTGATTTTTGCAGAAGATTTTACCTCAACAGCACCATATTTTTGAAGAAAATAACTATCAATATATTCTACCATATCCGTACGCTCTTGATTGGAAGCGTCAATCTTTCTTTTCAAAGTTAATGCCGCAACAGGATCAATATTGGGATCACGAATAATGTCTTCATAATGCCATTGAACGGTATCAATCCAATTTTTAAAATACAATAAATGTTCGATTTTATCTTTTGGATAGGGATTGTTAATGGGCTGGTTTACATTGTCGTAAACATGATAATCCTTGATACTTTGTTCAAATATAGAATAGGCAAATTTTGAAAACATAATGATTAATTTTATTTGCAAAGATAGTTTTTATACTTTTAACCTGAAACTTGAAACTTGAAACTTTATGAACTTACATTATATTTCTGAGAGCAACAGCATTCTAAATCATTTTCTAGCCGAAATTCGTGATGTAGTAATACAAAAAGACAGCATGCGTTTTCGAAAAAACATCGAACGCATAGGCGAAATTATGGCTTATGAACTAAGCAAAACACTAGAATACAAAGCTATTGATGTGCAAACACCACTTGGCATAAAACACACAACAACAATCGCAGATAATGTGGTTTTATGTTCTATTCTTCGAGCTGGATTGGCCTTACATACTGGTTTCATGAACATATTTGACAATGCCGAAAACGGTTTTGTATCGGCTTACCGTCATCATCCAAACAATGATGATGCTTTTGAAATTTTGGTCGAATATCAAGCTGCTCCTTCTTTTGAAAATAAAAATCTTATCCTAATTGACCCAATGCTGGCTACTGGTCAATCAATTGTGGCAGTATTAAACAAGTTGCATTTGGAACAAAAGCCTAAAGAAATTCATATTGCAGTAGTAATTGCAGCTCCTGAAGGTATTGCTTATCTCCAAAAAAACCTTCCCAAAAATTGTCACTTGTGGGTAGCGGCTTTAGATGAAAAATTAAATGAGAAAAACTATATTATTCCTGGACTTGGCGATGCTGGAGATTTAGCTTACGGCAGTAAATTATAATTGCGAAAAGAAACAAAACAATCCACAAGCAATTGAAAGAAATAAGATGATTTCTTGTTGTATTTTGCTATGTAAATATTCAATAGTATTGGTTGCCATAATTGCCATAGGAAGAAAAGTAAATACTAAAATTTCATTATTTTTATTTGCTGATAAAACAAAAATTGATATTCCAATCAGAGATGCAAAAATAACTTTTTTATAAGAGGCTTGAAGATTTAACGGCTTATTGGTCAGGGTGAAAACAAACGGAACTATAAAAAATAAGACGAAAACAGTGTAAATAGAAAAGGCAATATTTTGATATTTATTCGTGAAATAATCCAATTGAAAATCCATTTCATAAGATAGTAAATAAGCATTTATGACCGATTTATCAATAATCAAATCATATAAAACAAATATAACAGCAATGGCACAAAAAGCGACAAAAGGAATCAGCCAATTTCTATAATCTCTAGAAACATGAAAGATAATCGAGATGTAAACCAAAATAATAAATAGAATACACCAAAAATGAAATAAACTTGCTACAAATATCCAAAGTGCAGCATCAAATATTTTTTCTTTTGGAGCTTTTAATGTTTGTAGCGAAACCAATCTTCTCATGGATAATAAAATGAAAAAATTAGCCAAAAGTAAATTGATATTATTCCAGATATTTGGGAAAAATAATAGGAAAAGTAAGTAAAATAATATGGTATAGGAACTGTTTTTTGTCAAGCCGTTCTTTTTTACAATAAAATTAGAGAGGAAAATAGAGGAAAATAGAAGAACTAATAATCCGGTTTTTTGTAACCATCCAGCTGGGGAATTTGCTCCAGTAATACTATGAAATTGATATAAAAAAAAGAACACGCCCGTTAAAATTCCAAGAAAAGAATAATTAATTGGTGTAGATTTTTTAAAAAAGCTTGTAATCATAAGGATATTTTATACTTTTGTGGATGTAAATATAATACTTGTTTAAAAATGAGAGCATTTTTTGAAGGAATACAAACACTTTTTGTTGATTTTTTATTTAAACCACTTGATGGATTACGTTCGCTAGAATTAAGTAATTGGTGGTTAGCTAATATTGTTAGTTGGACATTAATGGCAATTTGTGCAAGATACGTTATCTATTGGTGTAAAGAATTACAAAAACACCAAGACAACAATGAAGAAAACCAAGATACAACGGCACATTCGTTCTTAAAGTAAGTCGAAACCAATATCTTTTCTAAAATACATCTTATCAAAATATAGCTTGTCTATATTTTGGTAAGATTTTTTTATGGCTTCTTGAAAGCTTTCACCAAACGAAGTAACGGCAATAACTCGACCGCCATTGGTAACTACTTTTTCTTTTTCTAATTTAGTTCCGGCATGAAAAACAATTGAATCTTCTAAGTTTTCTAATCCAGTAATTTCAAATCCTTTTTCGTAATCTTCAGGATATCCGCCAGAAACTACCATAATTGTGGTGGCGCTTCGTTCGTCAATTTCTAACAAAACTTCATCCAATTTTTGATGGGCCACTGCTTGAAACAACTCCACCAAATCAGACTTCAATCTCGGAATAACCACTTCGGTTTCAGGATCGCCCATTCTCACATTGTATTCAATAACTATTGGTTCGCCTTTTACGTTTATCAATCCGATAAAAACGAATCCTTTATATTCAATTCCATCGCTTTGTAAACCAGCAATTGTTGGCTTAACAATTCGATTTTCAATTTTCTCTAATAAGACAGCGTCTGCAAATGGCACTGGAGAAACTGCCCCCATTCCGCCGGTATTCAATCCTGTGTCGCCTTCGCCAATTCGTTTATAATCTTTTGCTGTTGGAAGAATTTTATAGTTTTTTCCGTCGGTTAATACAAAACAACTTAGTTCAATTCCGTCAAGAAATTCTTCTATCACGACTTTTGCGCTTGCTGTCCCAAATTTCGCATAAACCAACATATTGCGCAATTCCATTTTAGCTTCTTCTAAATCTTGAATAATCAAAACACCTTTACCAGCGGCCAAACCGTCAGCTTTTAAAACATAAGGTGGTTGTAAAGTTTCTAAAAACTTACATCCTTTTTCAACGGTTACTGCCGTAAAACTATCGTAAGCCGCAGTTGGAATTTTATGTTTGATAAGAAATTCTTTAGCAAATTCTTTGCTTCCTTCTAATTGCGCTCCAACTTTTGATGGACCAATTACAGGAATATGATTTAATTGTGAATCGTTTTTGAAAAAATCATAAATTCCCATTACTAATGGATCTTCAGGGCCAACTACAACCATGTTGACTTTTTCTTGAAGTGAAAATACTTTTATGGCTTCAAAATCTAAAATATTTAAAGAAACATTGATTGCAATTTGAGATGTTCCAGCATTTCCGGGAGCTACAAAAAGTTTAGAACATTTGTCTGATTGTAACATTTTCCATGCTAATGCGTGTTCGCGTCCGCCAGAACCAAGTAGTAAAATTGTCATGGTGTTGTGTTGTTAGCCCTTCAACAAGCTCAGGGTAAATTGTGTTGCAAAAATAGCTTGTTTTCAAAAGAATTTAAAGCTAAACCAAATAAAAGTTTTTGTTTTTAGTATTTTTGAACAAAATAGAAATTAGTGTTCAACCTTTTCAATTTAACGCTCAAGTTTAATGGTTTTCCGATGAAGGAAGCAGTTGCTGATTTTGAAAAAATTCAATCGGTTTCTGATTCCGATTATGAAAACCACATTGATTTAAAACGAAAAGAAATTGTTGAATATCATTTAAAAAACAATAAATCGTATCAAGAATTTGTTGGGAAAACATCATTTCAAAACTGGAATGAACTTCCAATTATGACTAAAAAAGATTTTCAAAAACCTTTATCCAAAAGACTTTCTAACGGATTTTCCACGAAAAATGTTTACGTCAATAAAACGTCTGGTTCCAGTGGTGATCCCTTTATTTTTGCGAAAGATAAATTTTGTCATGCACTAACTTGGGCAAATATTATCAACCGATTTGGATGGTTTGGAATTGATTTTAATTCGTCATTTCAAGCGCGTTTTTATGGAATTCCTTTGGATTTTATCGGAAAGACAAAAGAACGATTAAAAGATTTTTTGAAGAACAGTTATCGTTTTCCCATTTTCAATTTATCGGATGCTGTTTTAGAAACTGTTTTATTAAAATTTCAAGACAAAAAATTTGATTACATCAACGGATATACTTCTTCCATCGTTTTATTTGCAAAATTTCTTCAAAAGAAAAACATTGTTTTAACCACGGTTTGTCCGACTTTAAAATGTTGTGTCGTTACTTCCGAAATGTTATTTGAAGAAGATAAACTTTTGATGGAAAAACAATTTGGCGTTCCGGTTGTCAATGAATATGGTGCTTCTGAGTTGGATTTAATTGCTTTTCAAAATCCGAATGGAGAATGGCAAGTCAATTCGGAAACACTATTTGTAGAAATTTTAGATGATGAAAATAAAGTGTTACCCAATGGAAAAGAAGGTCGCATTGTAATTACATCCTTGTACAATAAAGCGCATCCTTTTATTCGATATGATATTGGTGATATTGGGATTTTGGATGAAAAAAGTACTTTTAAAAAACCAATTCTAAAGAAATTGATTGGTAGAACTAATGATATTGCTGTTCTTCCAAGCGGAAAAAAATCACCCGGATTAACCTTTTACTACGTGACCAAAAGCATTATTGAAGACGATGGAAATGTAAAAGAATTTGTTGTAAAACAAACTAAAATTGATACTTTTGATATTGAATATGTAAGCCAAAATAAATTAACTGAAAACCAAATTCTAAATATCGAGAAAGCAATTGCAACGTATTTAGAACCCAGATTAACCTTCACTTTTACTCGAAAAGAAAAACTCGAAAGAAGTAAAAGCGGCAAGTTGAAGCAGTTTGTATCGTTAATAAAATAAATATATGAGCCAAAATTTAATGATTTCAGAAGAAACGGTTTCAGATAAAATTTACTTTATCAGAAGTCAAAAAGTGATGTTAGACAGAGATTTAGCAGTGCTTTATGGTATACAAACAAAAGTATTAAAACAAGCAGTAAAAAGAAATATTTCTCGATTTCCGGAAGATTTTATGTTTGAATTGACAGAAACTGAGTTTTCAAATTGGAGGTCACAAATTGTGACCTCCAATTCAGATAAAATGGGTTTGCGTTATGCGCCAATGGCATTTACGGAGCATGGAGTACTAATGTTATCAAGTGTTTTGAATAGTGATAAAGCCATTCAAACTAATATTCAAATTATGAGGATTTTTACTAAAGTGCGACAAATGCTTTTAGACACAACTGAAATTCGATTGGATATTGCTCAAATTCAGAAGAAATTAGAAAATCACAACAAAAATATTGAACTGGTTTTTAGCTATTTGGATGAATTAACAGAAAAAGAAGAAAATAAAAAACCAAGAACAAAAATTGGTTACAAGAAATAATATGAAAATCACCATAATTGCCGGCGCAAGACCCAATTTTATTAAAATCGCACCCATAATCAAGGCGATTGAAAAGCAACAATCTGAAGGCTCAACTGTTTCCTTTAGATTAGTGCATACAGGTCAACATTACGATAAAAACCTCAGCGATACTTTTTTTGAAGAATTGAATATTCCAAAGCCTGATGCCAATTTGGAAGTGAAAAGTGGTTCACAAGCCGAACAAACTGGCGCTATCATGATAGCTTTTGAAAAAGAACTACTTCAAAATCCTTGCGATTTGGTATTGGTGGTTGGCGATGTCACTTCGACTATGGCTTGTGCTATTGTAGCCAAGAAAATGAATATTAAGGTCGCACATGTTGAAGCTGGAATTCGTTCAGGTGATATGACCATGCCCGAAGAAATTAACCGAATTGTTACCGATAGCATTACCGATTATTTCTTTACTACCTCAATTTCGGCATCTGAAAATTTATTGAAAAATGGCGTTCAATCCGCTAATGTCCATTTTGTTGGCAATGTGATGATTGATACTTTATATCAAAATTTAAATCGAATTTCAGCCCCTAGTTTTTGGAATGAATTTCAATTAGAAACTGGAAATTATATCATTTTAACCTTACATCGTCCATCAAATGTTGATGAAGAGAAATCGTTAATTTATCTATTGGAAGGATTTGATAAAATGGTTGGAGATAAAAAAATAATTTTTCCTATTCATCCTAGAACGAAAGCAATTCTTGGTGAAACCAATTTGAACTTGAGAAACATATTATTTGTAGAGCCGCAAGGCTATTTGAATTTTATGTATTTGATTAAAAATAGTTTTGCAGTGATTACTGATTCAGGTGGGATTTCTGAAGAAACTACGGTTTTGGGCATTCCGTGTTTTACGATGCGAACAACTACGGAACGACCAGAAACTATTGAAATTGGAACTAATAATTTAGTTGGAATTTCTATTGAAAATTTGACTTTAGAGTTTTCAAAATTTCTTCAAAATGGACTTTCTAAAAAAGGTATTCCAGAACTTTGGGATGGAAAAGCATCCGAACGAATTATTGATATTTTACTAACCAAATAATTTCTCGCAAAGGCGCAAAGGCGCAAAGTTTAATATTGTGCTTACATGAAAGAAATCTTAATCATATCCAATTATTATCCGCCAGAAAAAGGAGCTGCTGCTAATAGAATTGAGCAGTTGGCGTTGAAATTGTATCAAAATAATTACAAAGTTTCGGTAATTTGTCCGTTGGGAAATTACCCAAAAGGTGAATTATTTCCTGAGTATAAAGGAAAGTTTTCTGTTACTGAAAATCGAGATAATATTATGGTGAAACGTCTTTGGATTTATCCGAGTGTTAGCAAAAATATTTTGGTTAGAATTCTATCGGTTTTGTCTTTTTCGTTGAGTTTATTTTTTTATTTATTATTTAAAAAAACGCCTCATAAAGTGGTTGTTCAATCGCCGCCATTATTACTTTCTTTTATTTCGGTTTTAGTGCTTTCGCTGAAAAAGAAAAAAATAATTTTAAATATTTCCGATTTATGGCCATTGGCTGCAATCGAATTAAAAGCATTAAAAGCAAACTCTCTTTCACATAAATTTTCACTTTTTTTAGAGCGTTATTTATACAAAAAAGCAACTTTAATTTTAGGCCAATCTCATGAAATTATTGCTCATGTCCAATCTAAATTTCCAGATAAAAATTGTAATCTGTATCGCAATTTTCCTGATCACAAAGTGCTGGAAATGGAATTGAAAACAGAAGTAAATCAACCAATAAAAATATTTTATGCTGGGCTTTTAGGAATTGCGCAAGGCGTGTTGGAATTGTGTCAAAAAATTGATTTAAAGGAACTAAATATCGAATTACACATCTTTGGTGATGGCGCTGAAAAAAACGAGTTAGAATCACTAATTTCTACTCAAAAAGAACTAAAAATATTCTTTCACGGCATGGTGGAACGCAAAGCATTACATAAAACATTAAAAACCTACGATATTGCTATTGTTCCCTTAAAAACAAGAATTTATGGATCTGTTCCTTCTAAAATTTTTGAATACAGTTCATTAGGTTTTCCGATTCTGTATTTTGGAGGTGGCGAAGGTGAAAATATTGTCAAAGACAATGATTTAGGCTGGGTTGCTTCAGTTGAAAATTACAATGATTTAAATGAAACACTTATTGAAATTTCTAAAGTAAGTAAATCTGATTTGGATGAAATGAAAAAAAGAATTTTTACGGAAAGTCAAACTGTTTTTAATTTGGATAATCAAATGAACGATTTAATTGGAAATGGTGTTTTTTAATACGCTTTTTCTTCTCCTTTTATGGCATTTAAAATTGTTAAGAAAATAATTTTTATGTCCAACATTAAAGACCAATTTTCAAGATAGAAAATATCGTATTTAACTCTATTAATAATGTCTTTTTCGTTTTCTACCTCTCCCCGATAACCATTAGTTTGCGCCAATCCGGTTATGCCTGGCTTAATAAAATGCCGAACCATGAATTTATCGACTCTTTTGGCATACATCTCAGTATGACTAACCATGTGTGGTCTTGGTCCCACAACAGACATGTCTCCCAGAAAAACATTAAAAAATTGAGGCAACTCGTCTATACTTGTTTTCCTCATAAGTCTACCACTTTGAGTTATTCTTGGATCATTTTTTGAAACCTGTTCTAAATCAGCAATTTCATTTAATCGCATTGATCTAAATTTGTAACAATTAAATTCATGATAGTTTAATCC
>CAISUR010000610.1 GCA_903888655.1 uncultured Bacteroidota bacterium
AGTACTATTCAACAAATCTTTTACTTTTTTGAATCGGGATTATTGACGTTAGAAAATGCAATTTTCCTTTATGAAGATGTGAAAAACATTTTAACCCGATTGGAAGAAAAATGCAGTAAAAACCAACCTAACTATCATTTGTATTTTAATGAACTGCTGATTTTAAACAACAACGTTCTGATTTCAAATTCTGAAAAAAGCAAATTATTCATTCCTTATACAATGTTGGGTTATTTTATTACTAATGAGGTAAGCACTACAAAAAATGCTTCTGTTTATTTTCAAGATCAATTAAAAAATTCAAAATCGTTAAATCAATCTGGAACTAGAGATAGAAAGTTGTTTTTTAACAAAGCCAATCAAAAAGTTGATTACTATTTACAACGTGTAAATAAACATTTTTCGATTGATTTTTAATTTTTTTCCATCATTTTGTAACTTTTTCGTAACCCATTACGTATAACCATCTGAACACTTTAAAGTAAAGGAGAAAAACAAATGAGACAGCTCAAAATAACCAAGCAGGTAACTAATCGTGAAACTGCTTCTTTAGACAAATATTTACAAGAAATTGGAAAAGTTGATTTGATTACTGCCGATGAAGAGGTGGAATTGGCGCAACGCATTAAAGCAGGTGATCAACGTGCTTTAGAAAAATTGACTAAAGCTAACTTACGTTTTGTGGTTTCTGTTGCTAAACAATATCAAAATCAAGGACTTACTCTTCCAGATTTAATTAATGAAGGAAATCTTGGTTTGATTAAAGCTGCTCAACGTTTTGACGAAACTCGTGGTTTCAAATTCATTTCTTATGCGGTTTGGTGGATTCGTCAATCGATTCTTCAAGCGCTTGCAGAACAATCTCGTATCGTTCGTTTGCCATTAAACAAAATTGGTTCTATCAATAAAATCAACAAAATGTATGCTTTATTAGAACAATCTAATGAAAGACCACCTTCTGCTGAAGAAATTGCAAAAGAACTTGATATGACTGTAAATGATGTGAAAGAGTCAATGAAAAACTCTGGACGTCACTTATCAATGGACGCCCCTCTTGTTGAAGGTGAAGATTCTAACCTTTATGACGTTTTACGTTCTGGTGAATCTCCAAATCCTGATAGAGAATTAATTCACGAATCTTTACGTACTGAAATTGAGCGTTCATTAGAAACTTTAACTCCAAGAGAAGCAGACGTAGTTCGTTTATACTTTGGATTAGGCGACCAACATCCTATGACTTTAGAAGAAATTGGAGAAACTTTTGATTTAACTCGTGAGCGTGTTCGCCAAATTAAAGAAAAAGCTATTCGCAGATTAAAACATACTTCAAGAAGTAAAATTTTGAAAACCTATTTAGGTTAATTCCTCCCCTAACCCCTCCGAAGGAGGGGAATGACAACAACAGTTTCAAAACTGTTCGTTTTTTGATTGCTGATCTGCCTGTCGGTAGATAGGTTGAAACTCCGGCTGATTACCGGAGTTTTGTTTTTTGCAAGGCAAACAAAACTCCAGTCAGTTCACAAAATTTGCTCGGGTTTCCGGAGTTTTATTTTTTGCAAGGCAAATAAAACTCCTGTCTGTTCGCAAAAATGCTCGGGTTTCCGGAGTTTTGTTTTAGCCCCCAACCCCAAAGGGGAGTTTCACATCTTTGTGAACTTTGTGTAAAATCTTTGTGTCTTTGTGGTTAATAAACTAATTTTGTCAAAACAATACAAACTAAAATGAAACCGCTTTTTGCGATTCACGAATACAAATAAAAAAATAACTACTAATGAGTAAAAATATACTTATTGCTCCATCTGTTCTTGCAGCCGATTTTGCCAACTTACAACGCGACATCGAAATGATCAATAACTCGGAAGCCGATTGGTTTCATATTGATATTATGGATGGCGTTTTTGTTCCAAATATTTCTTTTGGAATGCCTGTTTTAGAAGCTATTTCCAAACATGCTAAGAAAACTATTGATGTTCATTTGATGATTGTTGATCCTGATAGATACATTAAAACTTTTGCCGATTTAGGATCCAACATCTTAACAGTTCATTATGAGGTTTGTACACACCTTCACAGAACTCTACAAGCTATAAAAGCGGAAGGAATGAAAGCCGGAGTTGCTCTAAATCCTCATACTAATGTTAATTTATTAGAAGATGTAATTAATGATATTGACATGGTTTGCCTCATGAGTGTTAATCCTGGTTTTGGCGGGCAATCGTTTATTGAAAACACCTATAAAAAAATTAAAGAATTAAAAGAAATCATAAAAAGAAACAACGCCTCAACAATTATTGAAATTGATGGCGGTGTGACTAATAAAAATGCAGTTCAATTGGTTGAAGCTGGAGCTGATGTATTGGTTGCAGGAAATTATGTTTTCAAAGCAGAAAACTCAACTGCAACAATTAGTGATTTAAAGAAAATTACTGCAATATAAAAGACTAACCAAATTAAACTTTTTTTAGTACAATTTTTTCGTTTTCTTTTTCGATAACTTTCTTAAAGAATTCTTTTAAAGTATCATAATCTTCAGACGGAATAATTGATGTATTTATGCTTAAACTGACTGAAACTTGTATTTGATTATCTGTATTTGAAATC
>CAISUR010000611.1 GCA_903888655.1 uncultured Bacteroidota bacterium
AATTTCCGTTCTAAAACATTGAACAACAGAAACTGATTTCCATTAATTTTTATAAAAGGTGCAGAAAACAAGAACAATAATAAAAAATAGCTCACCCATTTTCTTCTTTCATATAATTTCCCTTTCGGAATTTTAGCGAAAATCCAAGATCTTTTTCCTTGTTTGTCAATAGTAGCAATACTGTCTCTAAAATCCTCGTCTGGCAATTTTGACATGATTAATTTATTTTGATAAACTGTTAATCCCGACACAAATCGGGACTAACAGATTACTTATTTTACTGCAATTACTTTAGCTGCGACTTTGGTGGTATCGGTTGTTGCAGGTTGATTAGCATTTTTTGAAGTTGCTTCCTCTACCCATTTTTTAGCTTCTGGCTCTGTTGGTTTTGGATTTACTGGTTTAGAACCTTGAAGCGAAAGCACATAACTGGCTACTTTTTGAATATCGGTTGGTTTGATGGTAGCTTTCCAAGAAATCATTCCTTTGCCATCTCGTCCCCCTTCCATAATGGTGTTGAATACATTTTTGATACCACCACCATTAATCCACATATCATCTGTTAAATTTGGACCTATTTGTCCTCCCGCATCGGCACGATGGCAAGGAATACAATTTTTAGTGAAAATATCTTTTCCAGCAGCAATACTGGCAGCATCCGTTAACAACGTAACTTTTTCCTTATTCATTTGATCAGGTGCCGTTTTGTTATATTCTGCCACAGCAATTTTGGCTGCAGCTACTTCTTTATCAAACTCTTGAGCTTGATTATCTCCGCCCATAATTTGATACCTAATAAGATAAATACCTGCAAATATGATACAGCCATAAAATAAATACACCCACCATGGCGGAAGCACATTGTCCAACTCTCTAATGCCATCATAGTTATGATCTAACATCACATCAGCTTCTTGTTCAATCTCTTTAGAACGTGTTAGTTTTTTTAGAATGTTTTTATAGAAAGCACTTTCGGTAAAAGGCAAAGATTGTGCTTCTTCCAATTGTTTTTTCTGTTCGTCTGTCAATAAATGATACGTGACTTTATCTATTGCACTTACTACAATTTCTATGGCTATTAAAAGGAATAGAAATACTCCAAGAAATAACATCACCATGGGATACTTTATAAAAGCGGGTTTGTCTCCTGAGTCGATGAAATATTCCATAGCACCAAATACTATGGCAAATATCAAGGGAACTCTTACGTAAGATGGGATTAATTTTTTCATTTTTTTAAAATCTTTACAATGATTAATCTTTAATTGGTAATTCGCTTAATTCTTTTATTTTATCTTTTTTATAGGTAAATACCCAGAAAAAAAGACCCACAAAGAAGCTAAAACATATTAATAATGAGGCAATAGGATAAACCGCTACTCCAGCAATGGTCTCCAAACTTTCTTGAACAAATTTTAACATGACTTTATTTTTTAACTTTAATATCAGTACCAAGACGTTGTAAATAAGCAATCATCGCTATAATTTCCCGGTCTTTCATCGGTACAAACTTTTCGCCTTTAGAAGCTGCTTTTTTCTTGCTGGCTTCATACGATTTTACAAAATCGGGGTCATTGGCTAAACTTTTCTCAATTTTATCAGACTGTTCCTCTATACTTTTGCGAGCATTAGCAATATCAGTATCGGTATAAGGAACTCCTAATGAACGCATAGCCTTCATTTTGGTTTCTGTTAAGGTATAGTCCATCGGTGCATTATCATATAACCAAGTATACGCTGGCATGATTGAACCTGGCGAAGTACTTCTAGGATCCCACATGTGGTTGAAATGCCAATTGTCATTGTATTTACCTCCTTCACGTTGCAAATCGGGACCGGTACGTTTAGAACCCCATAAAAACGGATGATCGTAAACAAATTCTCCCGCTTTAGAATAATCGCCATATCGAGCTACTTCAGAACGGAAGGGACGAATCATTTGAGAGTGACAACCTACACATCCCTCACGAATGTATAAATCACGTCCTTGTAATTCTAGCGGTGTATAAGGTTTTACAGAAGCAATAGTTGGAATATTAGATTTCACCATAATAGTAGGGACAATTTGAATAATACCACCAATTAATATAGCGACTGTTGCTAATAAGGTTAATTGAATTGGTCTTCTTTCTAACCATCCGTGCCATTTTTCGCCTTTCAATCTACCGGCAGTAATTTTTTGTAAAGCTGGAGCTTCTGCTAATTCATCTTCAACAGGAGCACCTTGTTTAACCGTTTGAATAATGTTGTATACTAAAACAATAACTCCAACTAAATATAAAGTTCCACCAATGGCTCGCATCCAATACATGGGCATAATTTGAGTTACTGTTTCAAGGAAGTTTCCATATTGTAAGGTACCGTCTGGTTTGAATTGTTTCCACATAGAAGCTTGCGTAAATCCAGCCACATACATAGGCAAAGCGTACATAATGATACCTAAAGTGCCAATCCAGAAATGGAAATTCGCCAATTTTTTAGAGAATAATTCGGTTTTAGTCATTCTTGGAATTACCCAATAAATAATCCCAAAACACATAAATCCGTTCCAAGCTAATGCTCCAACGTGAACGTGAGCAATAATCCAATCGGTAAAGTGTGCAATCGCATTTACATTTTTAAGAGACAACATCGGGCCTTCAAAAGTGGCCATTCCATAACCTGTAATGGCTACCACAAAGAATTTTAATACGGGTTCTTCTCTAACTTTATCCCATACACCTCTTAATGTTAAAAGTCCGTTAATCATCCCTCCCCAAGAAGGAGCAATCAACATTATAGAGAATACAACTCCTAAGTTTTGTGCCCAGTCTGGAAGCGCTGAATACAATAAGTGATGCGGACCTGCCCAAATGTATAAGAAGATTAAGGACCAAAAGTGAATGATTGATAATCGATAAGAATATACCGGACGATTAGCTGCCTTGGGAACAAAATAATACATCAATCCCAAGAATGGTGTTGTCAAGAAAAAAGCAACGGCATTATGTCCGTACCACCATTGTACTAAAGCATCTTGTACCCCTGCATAAACAGAATAACTTTTCATGGCTGAAACGGGTAACTCCAAACTATTAAAGATGTGAAGTACCGCAACGGTAACGAATGTAGCAATATAAAACCAAATGGCTGCATACAGATGACGTTCTCTTCTTTTTAAAATGGTTCCAATTAAATTGATCCCAAAGGTTACCCAAATTAAAGCAATAGCGATATCAATTGGCCATTCCAATTCGGCATATTCTTTAGAACTAGTGTAACCCAAAGGAAGCGAAATGGCTGCTGCAACGATAATTAATTGCCATCCCCAAAAGTGAAGGTTGCTTAATAAATCGCTAAATAATCGTGCTTTGAGTAATCGTTGTAGGGAATAATAAACTCCTGCAAACATAGCGTTACCCACAAAAGCAAAAATAACAGCGTTGGTATGTAAAGGTCTCAATCGACCGAAACTTAAAAACGATACTCCGTGTGTTAAGTTTGGGAAGAGAAATAGTACGGCCAATATCAGCCCAACTAACATTCCTACTACACCGAAAACTATACTAGCGTAGAGAAATTTCTTTACAATTTTGTTGTCGTAATAAAATTGTTGCATTTCCATAATTAAATTGGTTTTTGTTCTTCTTTATTGTTTGTAATTGTTTTGGTTTTTGTAATTAATTCGTCGTCAAAAAGCATTCTGACCGAAGGCGTATAATCGTCGTCATATTGCCCACTTCTAACGGCTCTTATAAAAGCATATAGAAAAGCAATCGCTACTACAATACTGATGGAGATTAATAAATAAATGACACTCATACCTTACATTTGTGTTAACAAAGTTATTACTGCTTGTTTTTATAAAATATGATATTTATCATACTCGTTATTTTGGATTGAAATTATTGCTAATGCAACTTTAAAAAGTTACATCATGTTATTTTTTTGTTGCATAAATCGTGCTCATAAGGGTCACAAAACTCACTATAGTTATGGTACTCAACGGCATAATGATAGCGGCCACAATGGGATGCAAATTACCCGTTACCGCAAAGCTCAATCCTACTACATTGTATAATAATGACAGTGCAAAACTCATGTAAATGGTTTTCATAGCGTTTTTAGAAAATTGCATAAAAAACGCGATCTTTTGAAATTGTGACGCGTCTAAAATTCCATCACAAGCGGGTGAAAAAACATTTACGTTTTCAGAGATAGAAATACCAATATTACTTTGTGCTAAAGCTCCAGAGTCGTTCAATCCGTCACCAACCATCATCACATTATTTCCCTGATTTTGAAGATTTTTAATGTACTCTAGTTTTTGTTCGGGTTTTTGATTGAATACTAAAGTGGTACTGGCAGGAAGCATCTTTTCTAAAATTTTACGTTCGCCATCGTTATCACCCGATAAAACAACGAGATTATATTTTTTAGACAATCGTTCAAACAAAGACTCCAACCCTACTCGGTATTGATTATTAAACACATAGCTTCCTTTGTAAACTCCATTAATTTCAACATGGACTTTAGTTTTCTTATGAGTGTTCTCGCTTAAGTGTTGTAAGAATTGAGAAGATCCTAATTTTATCGTTCCCTCTTGAAATTCGGCATGAATTCCTTTACCAATTATTTCTTCAAAATGCAACGGCTCCATAGCTTCTTGTTTAGGAATAAAATCATACAATCGTCTGCTCAGTGGATGATTGGAACCTCGTAACGTATTAAACAATAACTTCAATTCAAAATCATTTAAAGCCATTCCTTCATAGGTTATCGCCGTCTTTTCGTTAGTGGTAATCGTACCCGTTTTATCAAATACAATCGTATCTACTTTAGCCAATTGCTCAATTACCATTGCGTTTTTAAGGTACAACTTTCGTTTGCCCATAATCCGCAAAACATTTCCTTGTGTGAATGGAGCTGTTAAGGCTAGAGCACAAGGACAAGCCACAATAAGAATGGCGGTGAAAACATTAAACGCCGTATCCACACTGATGAAAATCCAATATAGAAATGAAATAAATGCCAATCCTAACAAAGCGGGCGTAAAATACCGACTGATTGTATCGGTTATGGTTTTGTGTTTGATATCGACTTTCTTCTGAAAAACATCATTGCTCCACAATTGCGTTAAGTAACTGTTTGAAACTGAAAACAACACTTCCATTTCGATTACTTTGCCGAGTTGTTTTCCGCCTGCAAATACTTTATCCCCCGATTTTTTTTCAATCGCTACAGCTTCACCTGTAACGAAACTGTAATCAATGGAGGCTTTTTCGGATATTAAAATTCCATCTACTGGAATCAATTCTTGGTTTCGAATTAATAGTCTATCTCCTTTTTCGATATCATACACCTGAACCGGAATTTCAGTGCCATCAGCAAGAATTTTAGTAACAGCTATTGGAAAATACGATTTATAATCCCGTTCGAACGACAGGAAACTATAGGTTTTCATTTGGAATAATTTCCCCAATAACATAAAGAAAATTAATCCGCACATGCTGTCAAAAAAACCTTGTCCGTAATCAAAAATTATATCAACCGTGCTTCTAACAAACATGACAATAATTCCCAACGCAATGGGAATTTCGATGTTCAACATTTTGGCTTTAATACTGTTCCAAGCCGCAACATAATAACCACTTGCCGAATATAAAAACGATGGGAGCGAAATGGCAAAAATCAACCAACGTAGAAATCCGCGGTACTGATTGATCCAAAATTCGTTGACTTCAAAATACTCTGGAAACGAAAGCAACATGATGTTTCCAAAACAGAAGAAGGCGACACCGATTTTATAGATGAGACTTCGGTCAACCGCTTTTTTTCCTTCATCAAAATTATCCAAACTGATGTATGGCTCATAACCAATAGAACAAAGCAACTCTACAATTTGTTTAAGGTTAGTCTGTTCAGAATTATAAGTAATTCGAACTTTCTTTTCCGGAAAATTGACCAATGATGTGCTTATTCCCGATTGAAGACGTTGTAAATTTTCCAAAATCCAAATACACGAACTACAGTGTATGTAAGGAATGTATAATGAAATAATGTGTGTGGAATCTTCTTCAAATTCCAATAATTTTGAAACAATATTTTCGTTTGCCAAAAAATCATATTTACCTTTAATGTCCCGTGGTGTAGCACCTGGTGCCGATTGAAAGTCATAATAACAAGATAGGTCATTGACGCTAAAAATTTCATAAACCGTTTTACAACCGTTACAACAGAAACTTTTTTCATCAAATAAAATCTCTTCTTTTTTTATAATTTCATTACCACAATGGAAACAATGGGTTGTGTCCATAAATTTGCTCATTTTACCTGAAACAAAGTTTAAACAATTCTTAAATTTAAAATATGATATTTGTCATAGTATTTGGTATATTTGTGAAACCATAAAACATAAAGTGTAATGAGCAAATGTGAACAATGTATCGTGAGACAGTTTAGTTCGTTAAAATCTTTGAATAAAGAAGAACTTTTGCGCATGGCTGATTGTAAAACTTCTTATACTATAAAGAAAGGAGAGCCTATTTTTGAAGAAGTAGAAATCACCAAAGGAGTATTTTGCATAAAAGAAGGTATTTGTAAACTCTCTAAATTGAGTGCCAACGGAAAAGATCAAATTGTAAAATTGGTAAAACCAGGAGAATTGCTTGGACAACGTTCTATGATTAGCGAAGAACCCGCAAACCTAAGTGCTGTTGCTTTGGAAGATATGGAAGTTTGCTTTATTCCAAAAACAGAAATCATGGGATTCTTTAATGGAAATAATGAATTTTCTATGAATGTGATGAAAACCATTTGTGGTGATTTGAAAGAATCAGACGACCACATGGTTTCTATGGCACAAAAAAACGTAAAAGAACGATTAGCAGAAACCTTGCTTTATCTTGAAGACACGTTTGGTAAAAACGATGATGGCGCACTGCATATTCAACTATCTCGCGATGAACTTGCCGGAATGATTGGAACAGCTACCGAAAGCTGTATCCGTTTATTATCGGAATTAAATAAAAGTGGTATCATTGATTTAGTTGGAAAAAAAATAGCAATCATTGACAGAAACAAATTGAAGAGAATGTCGGAGTCATGCTAGCTGTTATCTGTTTTCGGTTGTCCGTATAAATTGTCGGGACCTTGAGTGACTTTTGTTTAAGTCTAAAATATGAGCAAAAAATTATTATTAAAACTAATTGGCAAACTAAATAAAATTGTTTTATTATCTATCAATAAAATGTAAAAAATTGTAATGGCACAGATGGCATCTTAAATTTAAAGTTTCTACTCAGGAGTATGAATATAAAATGAATTATTATGGACAAAAAAGACATTTCTAGTACTCTTAAAAATAAAGATTCAATAAATTTTTTTAATGCAATCCATGAAAAAGAATATGATGCTATTACCGAATTAGCTTCTATAGTATGTCAAACTCCCTACGCATCAATTTCATTAATTAAAGTATCTCAACAGTTTTATAAATCGTGTTTTGGATTTAATACTATTCCAAAATCAATAAACCAATCGTTTAGTGGGTATACCGTAAAACAATCTAATCCAATATGCATTATTGAAAATGCTGCGCTTGACAATCGTTTTACAAACAAATCCTGCCATATTAACGATTCTAAAATTGTTTTTTATGCAGGAATACAACTCATTAATCCATCTAATGAGATTATAGGTGTTTTGTCCGTATATGATCATAAACCCAATACTCTTACTGATCTTCAAACTAATGCACTAAAACTATTAGCTAATCAAGTGATTCAATTGATTGAATTGCATACTAGTAAAATAGAACTTAAGCATAGTGAGAGCAAATATAAATCTATGATTGATAATTCAATCATTCCTATATTATTTTCAAACCCAAGTACTGAGAGAGTTATTGATGCCAATAAAGCTGCCTGCGATTTATTTGGTTATTCGGTAGAAGAATTTAAAACGCTTCCTCGTGAAGTATTTATTGTTCATGATACTCATTCTCAAGAAATATTACAGAAGAGAAAAGAAAGTGGCCTCTTAGGTGTTGAATTACAGGGAATAAAGAAAAATGGAGACCGATTTCTATTTGAAGGCAGTTCCACTATATTTAAAAATAATAATGGTGATTTAAGATCTATTTCTTTTATTAATGATATTTCTGAGCGAAGAAAAATTGAAATTGAAAATAGCAAATTGATGAACAATTCGGAGGTATTGTTTGTGATGACCGATTGCAATTTTAAAATCATTTCGTTCAATAAGCAGTTTCAAAAATTATATCAGTACTATTTTGGTGTTGAAATTGTAATTGGAGGTTCTTTTATTGACTATGCTCATCCGCTGGATAGAGACAAAGAAATAGAAATTTGCCATCGCGTCATTAATGGTGCTAGTGAAGAGAATGAATTTACTGTAGTAAAAGATTATACAAAAACTTCTTTTCTACTAAAATACCATCCCACAAGAGACGAGAATAATAAAATTAATGGCATGTTTGTTTCGACATTTGATATTACTAAACGTAAAAATGCCGAACGAGAATTAGTCAAAAGAGAAAGAGAATTATCTTTAATCTATAACAATGTTAACGATTCGATTTTTCTTGTTGAAAATGAAGGTAATGATATGTTTAAGATTGCCTCCATGAATCAATCCTATTTTAAGATTACAGGTTTTAAAGAAGAAGAGGTGATTGGTCGATACTTAAATGATTTTGTGCCAGAAACAGTATTAATCAATATCATTAAAAATCTTCATATAGCCATTTCAACAAAAAATAAAGTAACCTGGGAGGATGAAAGGAAATATGCAACAGGATTAAAAACTATTATTACTACAATGACTCCTATTTTTAATGCCAAAGGGGTTTGCACACAATTGATTGGTACTATTCATGATGTTACCGAAGAACGAATTGCACTAAAAGAACGCGAAAAAATAAGCAGTCAATTAGCTAAAATAATGCAATCTTCGTTGGATGTGATATGTACTATTGACGAATCTGGAAATTTTGTGACTGTAAGTAGTGCTTCTGAAAAAATATGGGGCTATTTGCCAGAAGAAATTATTGGAAAACCATTTATTAATTTGGTTAGTGAAGCTGACAGAGCTGACACTCATTTGACCATAAATGAAATAAGGAATGGAGCTGAATTTACAGACTTTGAAAATAGTTTTATTAAAAAAGATCGGTCGATTGTTCCTATTCTTTGGTCTATAAAATGGGATGAAAAAGATAGTATAATTTATTGTACTGCAAAAGATGCTTCTGAAAAGCAAAAGCATGAACAAGAACTGAAATTATCTGAAAAAAAATATAAATATCTTTTTCAAAGAAACCCTGCACCTTTGTTTATTTGGGATTATGAAACCTCGATGATTGTCGATTGTAATAATGAAATGTTATCACAATATGGCTATTCAAGAGAAGAGATGTTGCAGTTGAACATAATGCAAATTAGACCTGCAGAGGAAATGATTGCATTTGATGAGTTAAGAAAAAAAGAATCTGAGTTTGAAAAAATAATCCAATTTACAACTAAGCATCAAAAAAAGAATGGCGACATTATGAATGTAAAAATTCATGCACATCTAATGGAATATAACGGACGAAAATCGTCGTTAGTTTTAGTAAATGATATCACAGAGAAACTGAAAGTTAAAGCCGAAATAGCAGCCTCCGAAAAAAGATATAAATATCTATTTGATAACAATCCGGCACCAATGTATTTATTCGATTTTGAAACATTAAACATCATAGATTGTAACGATGAAATACTTTTGAAATATGGATATACTAGAGAAGAGTTTTTGAAATTGAATATGATACAAATTAGACCTGCAGATAAAATTGCAGAAATAAAAAAAATCTTTGAAAATGCAGATAAAAATGGAGATGACATAATAAAATTTACTACTGTACATCAAAAAAAGAACGGTGATCAAATTGATGTTAACATTAATGCGCATGTGATGGATTACAATGGAAGAAAATCTACATTAGTATTGATAGATGACATTACAGAAAACGTAAAGCACCTAAAATCAATAGAAGAACAAAACAAAACGCTAAAAGAAATAGCTTGGATGCAATCACATGTGGTAAGAGCCCCTCTCGCAAGAATAATGGGAATCATTCATTTAATTAATGATTCATCAGTTATAGAAGAAAAGGGCGAATTACTTAAATATATTTTAGACTCTGCCATTGAATTGGATGCTATTATTAAAGAAATTGTAAATAAATCTACAACAATTTATAAATAATTGACATAGTTTATTGAA
>CAISUR010000612.1 GCA_903888655.1 uncultured Bacteroidota bacterium
CCTCGAAACAAATTTATGCTGAACACTAAAAACTGTAAACTGAACACTAATCATGGCACCAGCTATCCATAAAAGCAATCAGAAAATCCCAATTAGCAAATAAAAAATGATACCCTTGCCCGAGCTACTTCCAATCCACTAGGAAAGTTAATGCATTGTTTTTTGAAGATGCTTCTCATTTTCAGAACAAGCTCTTAACTAATTCATAATTCTCAATTCATAATTACGTTCAGGCATCCTCAAAAATCAAACCTACGAAAGAGTGTAAAATTTTAGTTCCGGATGAAAAGCGTTAATATTTTTTGATTTTGATTTTTCATCCGTCCCTAAAATTTCACACCCTTTCCTATCACGCACTTTCTCTTATTCACCCCCCCCCAATCCATCAAATCTGCCCTGATTAATAGCAGATAAATAAAAGATCATATCAAAATAAAAATAAAAAAAAGAGAGCAAAGTTAAGTTGCGGGTTTACAAAAAAGACAAGTTCAAGCCCTCCGGGTTTTAAAAAAAATCTCCACCCTTGCATTTTCAAAACAGCTATTCACTTCTACTATTCACTAATCACTCATAAGGGTAGTATTTTTTTAAAAAAAACTTGCTTTTTTGAAACCCTTCACTTGGTCGAATGGCTTTCTTTTTTTTCTTTTTTTCTTTTGAAATGAATATTCTTCGCTTCCAATTTAAAATACTATTTGGCGAAAAATGATGTAATGAGCCGAGCAAAGCGAGGCACATTTGAAGTTCAAAGACAAATCCAAAAAAAGAGAAGATAGGTCTAATGTAAAGTAAAAGCCATGTTAAATTTCACTATCAAAACACACAGGGTAGGAGTAACCTACACCAAACCGCATCTATTCATACTGAACAAAGGAATGAACAGCGGAAAACCTCAAAAAGAGCCATTTACTAACAGTTTTGTTATCATTTTTCAAAGCGAAGAAGATTGTGAAAATATTTTTTGGATTGCCTATAGTTTATGGAAATCCAATTTTTGGCCCCAGCATCTGGTGGGTTCCGTAATTCCCTTTTTACGACTTCATGATTTCAAAAAAGAATTTTTCCCAAAATCGAAATCGTTAATGGAAGAAAATGAGGCACAAGTAAATCACGTTAAAACATTAAAATTATTAGAATTGAAAGAAAAACAATTTCTAGAAAACATCAAATTAATTAATGATATGCGAAGAGTTGTCGTGCATCGATATAGTAACAGATAATGTAATTAGTAATCCTTAAAATCAATTATTATGAAAGTATTTATTTTATTTCAAACCGATGTCTGGAAAAGCAAAGCGTCAAGAGTATGTTTTGGGGTATTTGATACCAGAGCTAAAGCCATTGAAAGCGCAAAGTGGCAAGAATTATACAATTGTATTTCGGAAGTTGTAGTTATAGAAGTAACCATTAATCAATTTGAAGAAATCTAACACTAAAAAAGCCCATTCCATCTAGGTTTGGGCTTAATTTTGTCTAATCCAAAGGTCACCACAACAAGAATTAGACTATTTTTTGTGCTTCTTATGAAGGCTTTTAAGTAGCAATGAAATCGTAAAACTTACAACTGCTCCAACTGTTGCTAAAATAGCTGTTTTTGCAATATCATGAGAAGAAAGATTAGGTACAATGCTTAAAAAAGTGCCTCCTGCAGTTCCCATCAAGGTAGGGTTATCTGCTGTCATCAGTTGTTGTTAATTGACTTACTGCTGAAACTACTCCACCTACCACCACCAAATAGCCACCAATAGACGTTAATACAATAGGTAAGGCAACTGGGGCAGCGGCAATAGTGCCACCAATAGCAGCCAAAGTCAAACCAATATTCCGAAGCACTTTAAAGAATTTTGGAGTAGGAGCTTTCGCTCTATTTAAGATTTTTTTCATAATCTAATAGTAAGATTGGATAATTAATTCAACACTTTCTTTCTTGTCCAAAGCTTTATAAAACATCGATTTTAAACTTATAAAAGCTTTTCGGGACATCAACCCTAATCCTGGTCCAGAAAGTTTTGTTACTGGAGCAATACAACCGTTTAATTCTTGCAAAGCATTATTGGCTGGATGAAACAGAATTAAACTTCTGTTTTTTACATCCAAAACCTCCAAATGCCATTGAAATTTTTGACTGTATCGTTTTTTAATAAAATAGTTCCCCTCCGGAATGCAGGAAACCTTCGTTTCGTTATTCTTCCAAGGCAATTCAATGGTATTACAAATCAATTTGCCCTCGCATTCGAGTTTACCATTCGTTCCTTCAGGGAAATAAGTTCTAGTTAATACTAGTTTCATAAGCTTAAAGACTTTCGACTTTTTACTTTCGACTAATCTTACACACCACCATCCACTTTGACAATAGATAGCGCATTGTATGCACCATTTTTAAGCGGATACATTTGCCCATTAACTTCTTGGTAAAACTCTATTCCCAAAGCCAAAAACAAAGGTTTTGTGCTTGCTGGAGTTACCTCGTTAGCCTGACTAATTGCTGGTGTAGCAACACTATTCCATGGCAAAATAGCCGATTCCGAATGGGATTCTACAAACGTTTCCGCTTCAAAATCAATTTCGACACCAGCCGAAATGATTTTAAAATGAGTCGTTCCTCCAGGAGCTGCAATCATGTTAGCTGGAATAAAAGGAGCCAAGTCAACACCAATATCCCCCGCAGCACGGTCAATGGAAGCTACAAACGGCGCAAATAAACTTGTGCCCAGTTTACCACGAATGTTGAATTCAAAGCCAACTAACAAGTCAACCTCTCCATCAATAACATTTCGTAAACCTCTATCGCTAACCATATCCGCTTGGATAACTTTCACCATTTGTTGCGTCAAACGGCTTACCATTCTACCATCGGCAGCATTCAAAAGCGAAGCTCGCAATGCCGTTCTTAAAACCTTTCCAGCTTTCCCAGCTCTACCAAACTCCGACCCATTTTCACGAGTTCTTTGAAACGCAGGATCACTTTTGATTCTGCTAGCGTCAATACCGCCTTTTTCTCTCGCCAAATGACCATCTTGCGTTTTATAAAAAGTAATATCTCCGATAGTACCTTTCAGTTTAATTATGCCTTTCTGTCTAGCCATAACTTCAAAATTTTGTTAAACATTAATTTAAAATCTCCTTCATTCTTCCAATCAGTTGCAACTACATTTTGAATGATTAAAGCAAAGTTTACAATACATTTCACGAAAGAAAAAGTTACAGGTGTACCAAATGTCCAAAATCGACATAAGTGTCTTAAATGAACATAAAAGCACAACAAAAAAGAATGAAAAATTATAACTAAATTGCGCAAGATTTTCTGCACGTCAGAAGTATAGTAAAGCTATATCAAAGGCATAGATAAAGTATGAAAAGTAACAGTCAAAGGGTCTGCATCTATCCAAAGGACATACAGCGAATAACAGGCAAGAGTTATCGTCAAAGCACTAGATTAATGCACAAGATAAAAAAAGACCTTAATAAACTCGATTATGAGTTCCTAACGATTGAAGAGTTCTGCACATATACAGGAATAAAATATGAACAAGTAACTCACTTGATTTTTGGTTAAAATGGAGGTTAGATGCTTTCTAATTTTAGACCAAATAAAGTAAATGGTATAATTTAATAACTAGTTCAATTTTTAGCCTTGATGTTTTTCGTTTCAAATTATTTTCCGTATATTTGACAACTTTGAATTTAGAATAATGTATTAATTTAAGTAGGAGTCAGTCGAGGAGTCACTTAAAAAGTAAGTTTTGCAAAGTATTGATTTTATTGGGTTATTTTGCAATAGACGAATCCCATCTCCTCTGCAAAATAGCTTTTGAATTTTTTAATATAATTAGTTAATGTGGTTTCTCAAATATTTATTTAGGCCCGATGAATATTTGATTTTAGAATATGCTTCAACTAATGTTATCAATAAAAAATTATCTAATGAAATTTTATTTCTCAGTAGTAACTTTTTTTGTTTTTTTTGGTGCTTTTGCCCAAGATGAAATTCCAGAAATAAAAGTCGTTGATTCGCTTTACAGAGAAGATCAATTTTACATCAATTTCACATTCAATAAATTTCAAAACCTTATCGGTTTAAGTCAAAGTAAATTTTCTCCAGGTTTTTGTATCGGTTTTTTAAGAGATATGCCTGTGAACAAAAGTAGAACTTTTGCTATTGCAGCAGGATTGGGGTATTCATTAAATGTGTATAGTGATAATTTAGTTATTAGCACCAACGAGAATTCAATAAACTCCTATAGCTTTTTTCCTTCGGATGGGCGTTATTATAAGAATAAACTTTCGCTGCAGTATTTAGATTTACCAATAGAAATAAGATGGCGTACATCAACACCATATACCCATAAATTTTGGAGAATTTACAGTGGATTTAAAATAAGCTATTTACTTGCGGATCGTTATAAATTGGAAATCGACGATCAGTCAATGGTCTACAGAAGCAATGTAGACTTGAATAAATTTCAATATGGATGTTACTTGGCAACAGGAAGGAATACCTGGAATATTTATGCCTATTATGGCTTAACCCCAGTCTTTAAATCGGCATATCTTTTAAATGGTGAAAAGAATAAAATGAATACCTTCAATGTTGGTCTTCAATTTTATATTTTATAGCCAAAATAGCCACAATACCACTTGAGGAAGCATTCCTGCAAAATAACCAATTACCAACTCTTCCATAGAATGCGCTTTCATTGCTAAGCGAGATGAAGCTACAATTCCTGTAATAAAAAAAAGTGTTGCAATTAAGAAAATTACATTCAATTGATGGTGTAAACTCATGCCGATCACAAAGAAGCTTAATGCACTCATTGCTATCATGTGAATACTTATTTTTATTCTAGCAAAAAGCAGCGCAAAGGCAATCAGAGTGCTTCCAAGACCTCCTAAAAAGAAGAAAAACAACTCTGGAAATCTATCAATAGTAATGCTTTTTGCTATTAAAATGGCAGTCAAAGCTATTTGCATCACCAACGGTATTTTTCGTTGTGAAGCGTTTGATAGCATGATGGTGTCAACTTTTCCAAAAGTTTTTAATAAATAAAAGAATGACAAAGGAAGAAAGAACATGATTATAATTACTTGAAGTAGTACTAAATAAATTTTTTCTTTAGCAACATAACTGTCACCATAAGCTATATAAAATAATGTTCCTAAAATTGGAATAAAAATAGGATGAAATAGATAAGAAAAAAAAGGGAGTAATTTTTTCAAGATTGTAATTTTGAAAACAAATATAGTAAATAGTATCTTCTTGGATATTAAAAAACAATGGTTTTCAATAACATTTTAATGGACAAAAACATCAAATTATTAAATCTATATTCGAAGAAAAACTTCCTCAATTGAGAAGAAAACCTTAGCATAAATGATTTTTGATGATTGAAATTGCCATGGACAATTGCTATATTTGCCAAAATATTTCTTTATTCTTTGACATTGGGCTTAAACGCGAATGACATCGAGTATTTTAATAAAATTAAACAATTTAAGATGAAGAATTTAGTAGAAGAATTGCAGTGGCGTGGTTTAGTTCATGATATCATGCCTGGTACTGAAGAACAACTTTTAAAAGAGATGACCACCACCTATATTGGTTTTGACCCAACTAGTGATTCCTTGCATATTGGAAGTTTAGTGCCAATTATTCTATTGGTACATTTAGAGCAATTCGGACACAAACCTATCGCGTTAGTCGGCGGTGCAACAGGAATGATTGGTGATCCATCTGGGAAGTCTGATGAAAGAAATCTGTTGGATGAGCTTACTTTAGAAAAGAATGTTGCAGGAATAAAATCGGTATTGTCACGATTTTTAGATTTCAATTCGACTGCTGCCAATGCGCCTTTATTGGTAAATAACTATGATTGGATGAAAGATTTCTCCTTCATAAACTTTGCTCGTGATGTTGGAAAACGTATTACGGTAAACTATATGATGGCTAAAGATTCGGTAAAAAAACGATTATCAGGTGAGGGTGAAGGAATGAGTTTTACAGAGTTCACGTACCAGCTTATTCAAGGGTATGACTTTCATTATTTGTATAAGACGCATCATTGTTTGCTTCAAATGGGAGGTTCAGATCAATGGGGAAATATTACAACTGGAACCGAATTAGTGCGACGAATAAATGGAGAAGGAGCAAAGGCGTATGCTATGACTTGTCCCCTGATTACTAAAGCTGATGGTTCCAAATTCGGAAAAAGTGAAGGAGGCAATGTTTGGTTAACTGCCGATAAAACGTCTGTATATAAATTCTACCAATTTTGGCTGAATACCACCGATGTTGATGCGGAGAAATATATTAAAATTTTCACTTTTTTAGATAAAAACACCATTGACTCCTTAATTGTAGAGCATCATGATGCACCACATTTACGAGTATTACAAAGACGACTGGCTGAAGAAGTTACCATTTTTGTTCATGGAAAAGATGAATTAGAAAAAGCGATTCAAGCCTCTGCAATTTTGTTTGGCAATGCAACCGAAGCAGATTTAAAAAATCTAGATGAAACTACTTTTTTAGAAGTTTTTGATGGCGTTCCACAAGCTATAATTGCAAGAAATGATTTAGAAGCAGGTATTGATATTATTGCAGTTCTTAATGAAAAATCAGGTTTTTTCAAATCTAATGGAGAAGCCCGAAGAGCATTGACAGCTAATTCCATATCGGTAAATAAAGTGAAAGTGGCGGAAGGATTTTTATTGACTAATAATGAGCTTATTAACAATCAATTTGTGTTATTACAAAGTGGGAAGAAAAATTATTTTGTATTGCGTATAGTATAGTTTAAGACTAAAATATTTACGTTTACAAGTCCTTTTTGATTTATAACACCATTAAATTACATCCTCTGATGTCAGAATTGTCAAAACGTCCCAATACTTCAAATGAATTGTTGGGATATTTTTTACCTAAATCTTGAGTAGCAATAAACGAACACGAATTAATATTGGCTAAATCAATTACGTTTATTCCGCCAGTTTTTCCATTTGAAATATAGGTTAAAGCATCTTCTGTATCGCGAATTAATATGTTCATCCAATTCGGGCATTCGAAGATGCCATTCCCCAGTGAATAAGCTTGTGATAATAATTCGGTCATGCCGTATTCGCTGTGAATTTCATTTACACCAAATCCTTTACATAATATATCATGTAATTCTTCGCGCACCATTTCCTTGCGTTTGCCTTTCATGCCGCCGGTTTCCATTATAATGGTATGTTTTAAGTTGAAGTGCTGCTTTTCTATTAAATCCAACAGTGCATAGGTAACACCAAGCAAAATAGTCTTTTGATTTTCCTGTTCCAGCTTATTTAATTTAATAATCAACTCACCATAGTTATTAAGGTAGA
>CAISUR010000613.1 GCA_903888655.1 uncultured Bacteroidota bacterium
ACAGGAATCTTCTTTACATCATGTGTTCCTACACAAGATTTGGTTTATCTTCAAAAAAAGGGAAATTCTGCTGAAAATGATTTGGAGTCTGTTTCTTTAAAACCTTATAGACTTCAAACAAGTGATATTTTAAGTATTACAGTTAAGGCAATTGATCCAAAATTAGTGGAGATTTTTAATAGCGAAAATTCCTCACAGACACTAGTATCAGATCAATCATTGTATCTTAAAGGATATTCAATTGATGATCATGGTAATATTAGAATGCCAATTTTAGGCGAAGTGAATGTATTAGGATTTACACTTGATGAAGTAAGACAAAAATTAGAAATGTTACTTCTTAAAGATCATTTTAAGCCTGAAGCTGGAATTTATGTTAATGTTAAATTGTCTGGATTCAGGTATACCGTAAATGGAGAAGTAGGAAATACAGGGTCTAGAATTTTGTATCAGGATAAGGTCAATATTATGGAAGCGATTGCTAATTCTGGGGATATTACTATTGTTGGCGATAGAAAAGATGTCAAAGTTATAAGACAGTTCCCTCAAGGAGCAGAAACCTTTAGTATTGATTTGACAGATTCAAAAGCAATGCAATCGCCATGTTATTATTTGCAGCCAAATGATTATATATATGTAAAACCTTTGAAACAAAAATCTTGGGGAACGGGTAAAACTGGAATTGAATCATTGGGAACTTTGATTACAATTTTATCATTAGCCACAACAACATTTTTATTATTAAAAAAATAATACTGCTAATTAATGTTAGATATAAAGGATTTTTCTTTTTTTGAAAATCAAAATAGTTTCGATTTTAAAGGGTTTTTAATTAAAACCGGAAGTTATTGGAAGTGGTTTTTGCTTGGTTTAACAATTTGTTTAATTATTGCACATCAAATAAATATTCGTAAACAAAAAATTTATTCTTTAGATACGACTATTGCAATAAAAGAGCAAAATAATCCACTTTTTACCTCAAGTACTAGCCTGATTTTTAATTGGGGCGGTTCTTCTGATCAGGTTCAAACAATTGCTACTACAATAAAATCTAGATCTCATAACGAAAGTGTAGTCGACAAGCTTGATTTTTATATAGATTATTTACAACAAAAAAAATATTTTATAGAAGATGTATATGGAAATACACCATTCATTGTTAAAATTGATAAATCTAAAAATCAAATATATAAAACGCCAATAAACATAAAATTTGTTTCTAACACCGAGTATGAAATAACCATAAATTCAAATTCAAATTCTATTTCGGTTATTAATTATCTTGAAAACACCAAAAATTCAGTTTTACTTTCTGATTCTAAAATATCTAAACGATATAAAATAGGTCAAAAGGTTTCATTACCTTTTCTTAACTGGATTTTAGAAGTTAAACCAAATTCTGGAAAAATTTTAGAAAGTGAATACATGGTTGCTTTTAATTCATTTGATGAAGTTGTATCTAAGTATAAAAATATAAAAATTGTTATTGACGAAAAGTCACCTTCAATAATCAAATTATCTCTTGAAGGAACTAACAAGGCAAGAATTGTGGACTATCTTAATGAGACTGTAAAAACTCTAATAAAAAGACAGTTGGAAAACAAAAACAAATTTGCTGAAAATACCATTAAATTTATTGATACTACCCTTCATAACATGGAGGGTGATTTAAAGAAATCCAATCAAGATTTAAAAGAGTTCAGTCAAAATAAAAATATTGCTCAAATAGAAAATGGCGGAGAAAATTTTCAAACACAAATTACAGATTTAGACAAAGCCAATGAAGATGTAAATAGAAAAATAAACTATTATAATAATTTAAGTAATTACCTCAAAAAGAGTACTGACTTTTCTAAATTACCAGCCCCAACAGTTGCTGGAATTGAAGATCCTAATATTATTCTTAATGTTTCAAAATTAGTCGAATTATCTATTAGAAGAGCAGAAATGGTTTATACTGTAAAAAGTGATTTAATGTTCAAAAACATTGATAATGAAATTATTTCAGTAAAAAATGTACTTCTTGAAAATATAAATTCTGCTAAATCTGCTATACAATATGAATCATCTCAAATAAAAGGGAAATTAAGTCTGGTTGAAAATAAAATAAAAAATCTTCCAGAAGATAAGCAAGAATACGTTAAAATAATGAGGAAGTATGATTTAAGTAATGGAATTTATCAAACTTATCTTCAAAAAAGAACCGAAGCCCAAGTCGTAAAAGCTGCTAACTTATCCGATATACAGTTTATAGATCCTGCTAAAGATATAGGAGAAGGTTTGATAGGGCCAAGAACAGGAGTTAACTATGTTATTGCAATTTTTTTAGGGATTTTGATACCACTTCTTATAGTATTTTTAATTTTTTTCGTAAACAATTCAATTCAAAATACCGATGATATTTCTAGTTTGACCTCTTTACCTTTAATAGGTGTAGTTGGACTTAATTTTGCTGGATCTAATCTATCAGTTTTTGACAAGCCAAAATCGGCTTTAGCTGAGTCATTCAGGGCTATTAGGTCGTCGTTACAGTTTTTATATAAAAAACAAAATATATCAGGAACTAAAACTCTTATGTTGACTTCATCGGTTAGTGGTGAAGGAAAAACATTTTGTTCAATTAATATTGCTACAGTTTTTGCAATGAGTGAAAAAAACACTGTTATTGTAGGTTTAGATTTAAGAAAACCTAAAATATTTAACGATTTCGATATGAAAAATGAAAAAGGAATTGTTAATTATTTAATTGGAGAATCTGATCTTGCAGGTATTGTCCAAAAGACTAAAATACCCTATCTTGATGTAATAACTTCCGGTCCTATACCACCAAATCCCTCTGAATTAATAATGGGGGATAGTATGAAAGAATTTATGGATGAGTTAAAGAATAAATATGAATATATTATTCTAGATACACCTCCTGTTGGTTTAGTAACTGATGCTGTGGAATTATCTGTGTATGCTGATGTGACTTTATATATTGTTCGTCAAAATTATACTAAAAAAGAAATGGTAAATTTACTTAATAATCGAGTAAAAAGAGAAGAACTAAACAATGTTAGCATCATTTTAAATGGATTTCAAAATAAAGCAAAATATGGCTATGGTCAAGGTTATGGCTATGGATATAGTTATGGAAGTTACTCGAATGGTTATCATGAAGACGATAAACCTCAAAATTTCTTTTACAAAGCAATAAATAGTATCAAAAAGAAAATTTCTAATAAAAATAATTAATTATGAGAATATTTATAACTGGAGG
>CAISUR010000614.1 GCA_903888655.1 uncultured Bacteroidota bacterium
AAAGGAATTTCAAGGAATTTGTCACAAAAAAAAATTATAAAAATTATTAATGAACTTTATAATCAAAAAAAAATTGATATTGTAGAGGCCACTGATTGGGGAATACCTATTTTTTATAAGCCTAATTGTCCTTTTATCGTCAAATTGCATGGTTCTGACACCTACTTTTGTCATTTGGATAATCGTCCAGTGAAATGGATTAATAAATTTCATGAAAGAAGAACCTTATTGAATTCAGATGCAATAATTTCCGTCAGTGAGTATACTGGAATATTAACCAAAAAACTATTCAATATTATTAAAGAATTTTCAGTAATTCCGAATGGTATTGATAAAGATAATTTTTCAATCAAAGAAAATCCAGACGTTGAAACTGATACCATTTTGTATTTCGGAACCTTAATACGAAAAAAAGGACTTTTAGAATTACCTTTGATATTCAATAAAGTATACGAAAAAAATAGTAAAGCTAAATTAGTGTTGGTTGGTAAAGATAGTTCTGATGCCATTTCGGGAAATAGTTCTACATGGCAAATGATGCAACCATTATTTTCAAATGAGGCATTGAATAATGTTACTTATTTGGGATCTGTGACGTATGATGAAATAAAACAACATATTAGTAAAGCTAAAGTTTGTGTATTTCCTACTTTTGCAGAAGCGTTACCCGTTTCATGGATTGAAGCAATGGCTATGCAAAAACCAATAGTGGCTTCAAATGTAGGCTGGGCAACCGAAGTTATTGAAGATGAAGTCAGTGGTTTTTTAGCCCATCCGAAAGATCATGAATTGTTTTCAAAACGAATTTTACAGTTTTTGGACGATGAGTCACTTTGCAAATCAATGAGTAAAGCTGCTCGAAAAAGAGTTGAAACGACATTTGACTCCAAAGTAGTGATGGAACAAAACATTAAATTTTATAACACTATTTTAGAAAAAAAATAATGGCATTAATTTTAAAAGAATATACTACTCAAAATGGAGAGGTAATTCTATATCGTGGGATGCCCAATTTAGAAAAGTTAGAGGAACTTTCCAATGGATTGGGAGATATTTGGCATAGTTCATTTGAGCAAGGATATAAAAATGCTTTTTCAGATATAGTTTACCAAACGAGTATATTTTTTTGGTATGTCAATGATTTTGATAATCTTGACGAATGTGTTAGTTGGAGACTAAATCCAAATCATTTTGCCGTTCGGAAATCAGTGTGGGATCAATTAGGAGGTTTTGACTATGAGTACAATAATTTAATTTTAAGTGCATTTGATTTTGCGTTTAATGCCATTTCAAATTGTGGTGCGATTTCATTATATGTAAAAAGTCTGTTTGACGTTGCTGAAAAAGAGAATATTACAATTTCTGTTAAAGACAGGTATGTTTTCTATAGAAAAAACTTCAAATTAGATCATTCCT
Source organism: uncultured Bacteroidota bacterium (assembly GCA_903888655.1). GTDB lineage: Bacteria > Bacteroidota > Bacteroidia > Flavobacteriales > Flavobacteriaceae > Flavobacterium. The sequence continues at coordinate 1,417 of CAISUR010000614.1, forward strand.
TATTCATGCTTTACAGAAAGGGATTTTGGAAAGTAAGTGAATGGAATGCATTATTTTTTGCAAAAAATAATTTTGAAAAGCGTCAATCATTGCGTGTAATTCCCCCAAAAGCACTCAAGGCTATTCAAGGAAAGCCAACAGTGAGTTACATTATTCCAACAATGATGCGTCAAGATTTTACTTTAAATTTATTAGATGATTTAAGTAAACAATCTTATCTTCCTTCCCAAGTAATTGTGGTCGATGCAACGCCTGAGCAAAGTAGAGATGAGAGTTTGTATAAACCATCAAATTATCCGTTTGAAGTTGTTTTTAAATGGCAAGTTACTAAAGGGAGTTGTCGCGCTAGAAATGAAGCTATTGATTTATGTACAGGCGATTATATTGTTTTTGGTGATGACGACATTAGAATTCCCAACGATTTTATTGAATATCATATTCGATTGTTACAAACCTATAATGCCGGAGCTTGCAACGGATTAGATATAAGAGCCAATCACGAAAAACAAACCTTAAAAGATTTACAGTTGAAATTAGATAATTTTAAAGGTAATCGATGGATAGTAGGAGCTTCAAATAGTTTTAGCAATGCAAATTCATGTGTTAAACGAGAATTTGTAAATCAATTAGTGGGTAATGACATCAATTATGATGGAGGTTATGGTGAAGATAGTGATTTTGGAATTTCATTGACCAAAATAGGTCTTACTGTTCTGCATAATCCATTTTCGACAAATTTACATTTAAAACCGCCAATTGGAGGGTATCGTTTTTGGGGATCACAAGCTAAAATTATTGGTAAAAAACGAAAAACCCAACCCTGGGAATTGGACACACCGGTAAAATGCATCAGACCTATTCCTAGTCCAACTATAATGTATCAAATACATAAACAATTTACACCACAACAGCTTATAGAATATAAACATAAATATTTTTCAATGTATTTATTTAAAGGAAACAAATGGGAATTGCCTTTAAAAATAATTAAATTACCATATAGAATACTACAATTTAATAAGTCCGTGTTTTATGCAAAAAAACTAATTGCTTTGGGTAAACGAACAAAATGATACAATCAATAGTTATTAATAGAATTAGAATGCAAAATCTTTACAATAGCCAATTCAATAAGGTTACTATTGATTTGGCGCATATTATTAAAGATAAAATCAATTCCTTTGATATTGAAATTACATTTTCGCAACCCATTATATCTTTTAGAAATCACGATTATACCTGGATTAAACCCAATTTAGATTGTATTGCGAATGAATTTTCGCCAAAAATTATTCAATTAAGTAACGGAAGCTATATTCAACCCAATAGCTTTGTTGGCATTTGGGAAATCAATACGAAAAAGCCAAATGTTTTGTTATGGCGATTTAATCCAATCAATTCAAAGCCATTAACAACTTATAAAGGTGAAAAAAATCAAAAAATAATTGTACAAGCTTATTCAAAATACAATGATTTAGATAATTTAGCTTTATTAATTACAAATAAACCTATTGAATTCAGTCGTTCTAAAATTCCCTTTTCAGCCATTGCAGTATTTACAGATCATTGTGATTTTGATACTGCTAAGAATTTGAAATTGCAACGTGAATTTTTTAAAAAAAATGGAGTAAAAACCACAAAAGGCTTTTTTTTAAATCATTTTTCGAAACGAGAAGAAAATGCTTCTTTTAAAAATGATGAACAAGAATTAAGGAAATGGAAAGAAGATGGACACGAGTTGTGTTATCATTCTTTATCGCAATCCATTAAATCAGAAGAAGAAAGCTATAATGATTTCTTTTCCTTTCAACCACCATTTGACGATACGACTACTTGGATTGACCACGGATATCAACCCTATAATTTTTCGCTTTTTCAAAATAATGCAATGGATAAAAATGACTATGAAAACACTTTGTATCAAAAGAATATAAAGGTACTTTGGAATTATATCGACTCTGGTACCGCTACTCTTGGTGTGTTAAATCAATTGAATGCATCCCATTTTACTTTATTACGTTTTCTAGAAGGAACTAAAGATTTATCATTTATAAAGCGATTACAGTTAATGCTCAAGAATATTATCTTTCATTATTATGGAGATGAAGAACTTATTTTGAAATATAAGAATACTGCATCAAACTTTAAAAAGTTCATTATCCATAAACAACCAAGCTATTTTTTTTCGTTTGTAAAGGATATATTTTTAATCAGTTATAAATTGATAGCTGTGTTTTTAAATTGGAAAACCACTAGAAATAAACCTTATAAGTTAGCACAGTACGCTCCAATTTTATTCAAACATAAAATTGCTCAAAAAGAATTTTATGTTTTTCAAACAATTGAAATGCTTGATTTTAAAAAAGCATTACATCCTAAAAATATTGATAGTTTAATCAAGGAAAAAGGTGTTTTTATGGCACACACTTATTTTTCAGTTCCAATGAATTATCACCAAGGAAAAATGTTTTCAGATGAAAATTCAATTGATACAATTGTTGCCGAAAACTTTAAAAATTTAGGAGATAAAATTAAAAATAACGAAATTTGGAATCCAACATTACAAGAAGTAATAACCTATTGGTCAAACTTTGAAAAAGTACTTTTGGATGTCGATCATCAAGGTGCAATATTTGTAAAAAGCAAAACAGAATTACAATTCAGACCCGCAATCTAATGGAAGTATTTTTCACCAAAGAACCGAAATGGCTTGAGCAATGGGATGATTTTTTGATTTCAAACGATATTGGGAATCATTTTTCTTTATCAGATTGGTTGAATTCTTATTCGTCTTACGGGTTTGATTATGAGGTATGCATTTGTTTAAAAGAAGGAAAAATAATAGGAGGATATGGCTCTGTAATTGCAAAAGTTGCTTTTTTTAAATTTTATTGTATTCCAAGCGGACCAATATTTAGTTCTGGTTTTGAAAATCATCTACAAATAGTTAGTAAAGAATTGGTAAGCAGAGCATCTACGCTAGGC
>CAISUR010000615.1 GCA_903888655.1 uncultured Bacteroidota bacterium
CGATTGCGTTTAAACTTGTTTAATTTAGCAAAGAAAAATTCTGATACGTCTTATGCCAAATGGTTAAATAAGAAACCTAATAGACATAAAACTTTAGCCAAATTATTATCCGAAAAACAAGTAGAACGGTTGGGTAAATCTTTTTTAGTTTCTGGTTGGAGCGATTTTTTGATGAAAACAGGAGAAGCTCCAGTTATTTTTGATTCTTTAAGTGCTAAAAATTCTACCAAAAGATTAGAATCCTATTATTACAATAAAGGTTATTTTGATGTAAAAGCAAATTATAAAAGTGAATCCAAATCGGTAAAAAAAACGAATTTAACATACAAAGTAACGCTCCAAAAACCATACATAATTGATAGCTTGACTAGTGTAATTTCGTCGCCAGCTTTAGATTCGCTATATCAAATTAAAAAAAGCAACTCTTTTATTAAGAAAAATAAACAATACGACACCGAAAATTTTAATAGTGAAAGAAACCGAATCACAACGGATTTTAGAAATAATGGGGCGTATTTTTTTCAGCAAAACTATATTTCTTATAGCCTTGATACCATTAACACTTCTAAAAAAGTTAATGTAAAATTAATTGTAAAAGATTATTCTTATCGAGAGAATGATAGCACAAAATCTGTTCCTTTTAAATTGTATAAAATTAGTAAAGTAGACATCTATACTGACAATACCAATACTAAAAACGAGGCAAAGGTTAAAGACAGTATTACTTATAAAGATTTTACATTATACAGTGAAAAGAAATTAAAATATCGACCAAAAGCAATTACAGATGCTGTCTTTATTAATAAAGGAAGTATGTTTTCGGATATAAATACAACACTGACTACAAGATACTTAAGTAATCTTAAAGTTTTTAATTATCCAACAATACAGTATAAAATTGACCCAAAAGACAACAACGCCTTAATTGCTAGTGTTTATTTGTCTCCAAGAAGAAAATTTACATTTAATCCCTCGGTAGATTTTACACATTCCAATATTCAAGATTTTGGAATTTCAGGCAGCACATCGTTGGGAATTAGAAATGTATTTAATGGTGCTGAAACTTTTGAAATTGGATTTAGGGGAAATGTTGGTGCTTCCAAAGATTTGGCAAATCCTAATAATAATTTCTTTAATATTTCAGAAATTGGAGTCGATGCTAAGTTAAATTTCCCAAGATTATTTTTCCCGTTAAAAACAGATAAAATCATTCCTAAAAGTATGATTCCGTCAACGTCAATAAGTGTTGGATTTGCTAAACAACGAAATATAGGTTTGGATAAACAAAATTTCACAAGTACTTTTTCGTATCTGTGGACACCTAGAAAAAACACCAGTATTCGATATGATATTTTAAATATTCAATTTGTAAAAAATTTGAATGTTGGAAATTATTTCAATATTTATCAATCATCATATAGTGCGTTGAGCACTTTGGCATCCAATTATAATTTCAATCCAACGTATTTCACAAATGGGCAACTTACCATTGAAAGTGGCACCAATGCGTTCCTTAATGCCGTTTTAGGACCCAATCCAACCATCACGCCATCTGAGCAAGATTTAAAAGCAATTAGAAGCATTGAAGAACGTAAACAGCGATTGACTGAAAACAACCTCATTTTTGCCTCAAGTTTAAGTTATTCCAAAACCACCAAAAAAGATTTATACGACAATGCCTTTCATGCTTATAAAGCCAAATTTGAATCTGCAGGAAATTTACTTTCTTTTTTTGCCAGAACATCTAAACAATTAAACAATCAATCGGGAGCCAATACTTTTTTTGAAGTGGAATATTCACAATACTTTAAAGGAGAAATGGAATATGTAAAGCATTGGACCTTTTCAGGAAAAAGAGTGCTGGCTGTTAGAGGATTTGCAGGATTAGCAGTTCCTTATGGAAATTCAAGAAGCATTCCGTTTTCCCGAAGTTATTTTGCGGGAGGATCCAATGATATTAGAGCTTGGCAACCTTATAGTCTAGGACCAGGAAGTAGTGGCGGACTAAATGACTTTAATGAAGCTAATATGAAACTTTCATTGAGTGCTGAATTACGATTTAACTTATTTGCAAAATTTAATGGTGCTTTATTTACTGATACGGGAAATATTTGGAATGTATTCGACAATATCGATGATAAAACCTATACTTTTAACGGAATTAATTCTTTACAAACTATAGCAGTAGGCTCTGGTGTTGGAATAAGATATGATCAAGGGCTCTTTGTAGTACGATTTGATCTTGCTTTTAAAACTTATAACCCTTCACAATTAGAAGAAAGGAAATGGTTTCGAGAAGTTAATTTGTCTAAATCGGTATTAAATATTGGGATAAATTATCCGTTCTAATTTTAGAAATTATTACTTTTGTACACTTAACTAAAAAACATAACTAGAAGATGTCACACAACATTAAACCAGGAGTTGCAACCGGAGATGAGGTTCAAGCAATATTTGCCTATGCCAAAGAAAAAGGATTTGCACTTCCTGCTGTAAACGTAACAGGTTCAA
>CAISUR010000616.1 GCA_903888655.1 uncultured Bacteroidota bacterium
ATTACCTCCTTTATCATCTTTGTATCCCACGTGCAAAGGCATGTGCAAATCTCCTACTAGATGAAATAGATACAATAATCTCGTTTTTATCTCATCATTAGACAATGATTTTATGTTGTCAAGATCTTTTAGCGTTTTATTTAGAACGTTGATAATATTATCTCCCGATAATTCGGTTACATCGGCTCCTCGCTCAAAATCAATATAATGGTAGGGCTTCATGTAATTATAATTCTTATCCGAACGCATCATATCCATCCAATTAGCAGCATCTTCTATGCTCATTCCATCAAGATATTGTAGAACGGTTTGCTTGGTTTTGGCATTCATATGATTGAAGGCAACTTCGGCAACTAAAGAATGTCCATTATGTCCCCAAGCAAATAAATTAGTAGTGGTTAGCGTTAGAACTGCTAGTAAAAGTAAACGTTTCATCGTAGATATTTTTTCATCAAAACTATTCTTTGTACCCTAAATACAATACAAACGTTTATTAATATTAGCTTAATATTTTGTAACAAAATAAACTACTAAGGATTGAAATTCTGCACAATTATCCCGATATGAAATTAACCGCAGATTCGCTAATTTATCGGATACTAAAAATTTGCGAATTTGCGTTAACAGTTTTTTGAATCTAAAAAAATATGTTAAGGAGTATCATTTTAACTATTTCTACAGCTCATTAAACCACTTTTAAGCTACTGTCCAAAGGGCTTTTGATTGGTACAGCTTATATTTTCGCCAGGACTAACCTTAAAATACTTACAAAAAAACAAGTAGTATTGATAACGATACTTTGTTTTAGGTAAATCGCTACCCATTCCACATTCTACGCCACCATTGATTACATTAACAGTAGCTCCAAATCCTGGAAGTCTTCCTTTTGACAAATCGTTTTCAGTGGGAATCCACTTACCAACCATAATATCATGACAGGATGGTTTGGGAAATTGCGGAGTCATCCAAAACCAAATCGCTGAGGCAAATGAAAGTACCGAATCTTGAGCAACATACTCTGGATGTGCCAGTAAGGTGTCTTTGGTGCCATACCATGCCTCACTAAATTGTCCGTAATTATAATTCCAACTCATTTGTTTTGGTCCTCGTCCGTAATATTTTTTATCCGCAACGGCAGGATATTTTATTTTTGAAACATCGTTGTAATCCAATGGTTCATTGAGATTTTGTTCTTCAATAAAAAATAATCCCCATTTAAAATAACCACCCGGAGCATCGTCCCAACCACCACTTGTCTCTTGGGCAATATTGGCTAAAAAGGCAGCTAATTCTTGTTTTTGGGCAACAACATCCCCATCTGACAAAAAGTTTTTAAATAAACTGGCAGCCTTAATAAAAGCTTGATACGAATAGAAATCGTTAGTACTAGTTTTCTTTTGTCCTTTACCCACTCGATTCGGAAAAAGTATATCCCAATCTTTGGCTTTAATCAGTTTGGCCACTTTCGACTTTCCTTTGCTATTTTTTAATTGTTCCACTAATGGACTGGAAACAGCCAAGACCTGCGAAACAGCCTGTAATGAGATAAGCACCATGATACTAAAGTAGATTTTTTTCATAAATAGAATTGTGGTCTTGATTACCTTCTCGTGATTTGGTCAAACCTAATTAAAATCTTCATTTTTAGTAATGACGACGATAAAAACTACAAGATTGTAATAAAGATAACAAAAATAAAAATAAAAATGATGATACCGGAGCAATTTAGGAAGGTATTAAGAGTTCGTTTTCTTCATTACTGCTAGTACTCAAAAAAGTGCTAATGATATTTGAATGGGGATATCCCTAAAAAATTTTCATAGATTATTTCTATTTTACTACTTTAGCCAAATGATTAAAGTAGTAGTTATTGGTTCTGGAAATGTAGCAAAGCACTTGATTTCGGCTTTCGAAAACGAAAGTTCGATTGATTTAGTTCAAGCTTTTGCCAGAACTAAAAACAACCTCACTCACCTACTCGATGCTACTAAAATTATTTCTGATTTTAGCGCATTGAAAGATGCTGATTTGTATATCATTGCGGTTTCTGACGATGCAATACCCGCTGTTTCACAGTCGTTAGCGTTTACAAACAAATTAGTAGCCCATACTTCAGGTAGTGTGGCTCTCGAGGATTTGAGCGCCACCAATAGAAAAGCGGTTTTTTATCCATTACAAACATTATCCAAAAACAAAGAAGTTAATTTTAAAGAAGTGCCTTTATGTATTGAAGCCCAAAATAACATTGATTTAAAGCTATTACATCAGGTTGCTCATTGTATTTCTGATAAAGTATTTGAAATTGATACTGAACAACGCAAATCCTTACATGTTGCTGCGGTTTTTGTCAGTAATTTTGTCAATCATTTATATAAGTTAGGTAGCGATATTTGTAACGAACATCAGGTTGCGTTTGAAATACTGCAACCTTTAATCTTAGAAACGGCTCAAAAAGTTCAAATATTGTCGCCACAAGCGGCGCAAACCGGACCCGCTATTAGAAAAGATAGTACTACCATAAACAAACATCTGGCCATTTTGACCGATGAAAATCAGAAAGAAATTTATAAAATACTAACCAAATCCATCATAGATCATGGCAAAAAGTTATAAGGAAATACTAAACGATATTACTACATTTATATTTGACGTCGACGGAGTGTTAACCGACAGCTCCGTTCATATTACCCCAACTGGCGAAATGCTGCGAATTATGAATATTCGCGATGGTTTTGCCATGAAAGCAGCATTAGAAAGCGGTTATAATGTGTGCATCATCTCGGGAGGAAACAATGAAGGAGTTCGAATTCGATTGCGAAATTTAGGAATTCACGACATTCATTTAGCCAGTCCCAACAAAGTGGAAACCTTCAAGGAATACATCGAATTATATCAAATCAAACCCGAACAAGTGTTGTATATGGGCGACGATATTCCGGATTATCATATCATGCAATTGGTTGGATTGCCCACTTGTCCGCAGGATGCAAGTCCAGAAATTAAAGCAATTTCAAAATATGTTTCTCACAAAAATGGTGGAAAAGGTGCCGTTCGTGACGTGATTGAACAAGCAATGAAAGTACAAGGAAAATGGCATTTGTATTATGATGGCAAGCATGATTGAAGTTACGAAATGCAAAGTAAAAGGTACAAATCAGCAAAAAAGTTAAGAAGTTTAGAACATTAGATTAAAGACAAAAATGAAATTTTTACAATTAATACGATACAAAAACCTATTGTTAGTTGCCTTAATGCAACTCATTTTTCGATTGGGCTATTTGGAGCAAATTAAAATCCCGTTATCGCTTTTTTATTGGCAATATACGTTATTGATTTTGGCGACGGTATTAATAGCTGCGGGAGGTTACGTAATTAATGACATATTTGACCAAGAAACCGATGCTATAAATAAACCCAATAAAACCATTGTGGGCAATTACTTGTCTGAGGCAAAAGCCTACAACTTATATGCAGCTTTGACAATTGCTGGAGTAGGCTGTGGATTTATACTTGCGAATTCGGTAGCGCATCCCAATTTTGCTATCATTTTTGTTTTGATTGCTACCCTACTCTATTTTTATGCAAGTACACTCAAGCAAATAGCATTGATTGGCAATATTATGGCGTCAGCATTAGTAGCATTTAGTGTCATTATTATTGGAGTATTTGATATTTTTCCCAATACTTTTGAAATCAATAGACCTCAAATGTCGGTTGCCTTTGCTATTCTAATGGATTATGCCAAGTTTGCTTTCATCATCAATCTAGTAAGAGAAATCATTAAAGATATTCAAGATGTAAAGGGAGATAAAGAACAAGGAATGAAAACGTTACCTATTGCCATCGGGATTAAAAAAACTAATAAGATAGCCTTCGTTTTATTATTGATTCCAACACTATATCTTTTCTATTATTTGAATAATTATTTATTTGCCAACAACCTTTTTTATGGCATCCTATATATGTTTGTTTTTGTCATTGCACCAATGATTTTAGGTTTGGTGCGACTATGGAATACTAAAGAAACAAACGACTACAGTCAAATAAGCACGTTGTTAAAATGGATTATGTTCTTCGGAATAATATCGGTTGCGGTAATCACGTATAATATCAAACACCATGCTTAAGTATAAGATCATTTTAGCTTCTGGTTCGCCTAGACGTCAACAGTTTTTTAAAGATTTTAATTTGGATTTTGAAATCAGAGTCAAAGAAGTTGAAGAAGTCTATCCAGATGATTTAAAAGCAGAAGCCATCACCAATTATTTAGCCGAACTAAAAGCCAAAGCCTTCGATGGGGAAATTGCCGATAATGAAGTGGTGATTACCAGTGATACTCTTGTTTGGTTGTGCGATAAAGCTTTGGGGAAACCTAAAGATTATGAAGATGCTTTTCAGATTTTAAAAGCATTATCCAATCAAACGCATGAGGTAATCACGTCGGTGTGTTTTAAAACAGCTGCCAAGACCGAGACCATTTTTGACGTAACCAAAGTTACTTTTACCGAGCTGTCCGATGAAGCCATTCGTTACTATTTAGATACTTACAAACCTTTTGACAAAGCCGGAGCATACGGAATTCAGGAATGGATAGGACTTATTGGAATCTCCAAAATTGAAGGATCGTATACCAATGTAGTAGGTTTACCTACCGAAAAAGTATACAAATATTTAACACAATCTTTAGGTTAATATGTGTAAGTTTACATTGTCATTATAAAGCAATCTAAATTGAAAAATGCAATGAAAACAGAAGAAGAAATCAATGCTAAAATATTGAAAATCACAATGGTCATTCAGGAAAATTATCCCGAATTATCAAAGTATTTAAACGAAATGCCTATCACTGTCCCGATTGACAGTCGTCCTGAAGTGAATGTCAAAAACCTTCAAAAGTATTACGACACTTTATTGACTTTGTTTAGAAATTATGTAGCGGAACACCAACTCAATTACATCAATCAAAGAACCGATTCAGGACATTTATAACATCCATTACTCGGAACTACAAATTGTCTTAAATTTCACAAATTAATACGAATTCATTTGTGATATATATCTAGTACCTATCTGTCGCTGAAAAGTGTGAATTATGTAATTATCATAATACACAGTGTAACTTCTCAATTTTCATCGTGCCTACTTTTGTAGTAACAATTCTGTTATCTAAAAAATTAAAATCATGAAGAAATTTACCTTGTGTACGATGATCATGCTCGCCTCATTTTTGTTCGTTAGTCATACTACCTTAGCTGCTGAAAAAGCACCTATCACTGCGGTTACCAACTCCGATGACGTTCCTGCCGATGTTAAAGTTATGCTTTCTAGATTAGACGAAATCAAGGCAATGGACAAATCTTCATTGAATGCTTCAGAGAAGAAAGTACTACGCAAAGAAGTACGGGTCATTAAATCAGCTTTACGCTCAAGAGGAAGTGGTATTTATCTTTCGGTGGGTGCAATTATTATTATCGTTTTGCTTTTAATCATTTTATTATAATGAAAAAGTTACAATTCGTTTTAGTAGGAGTTGTATTCTTATCAGCAATGCAATTTCAAGCACAGGTTTCCATCAATCTCCAGTTTGGCGCTCCTCCAGCTTGGGCTCCGGCAGAACGACAGGAATCACAATATTATTATCTACCCGATATTGATTGTTACTATGATGTACCTGCTTCAATGTTTATTTACAATAGAAATGGACGATGGTCGCGATCACATTCCCTTCCCCGCCAATACAGAAACTATAATCTAAGAGGCGGCAATGTGGTATACCTTACCGATTATAGAGGCAATGCACCCTATACCTATCACACCAAACACCAACAAGAATTTCGTGGCAATCGTGCTGAAAGACCCAGAGAACAAGAACACCACGACGAAACCAACCATCGCGGTGAGGAAAAACACAATCACGAAGATAAGCATGAAGGGCGAGGACGGTAGTGAGTTGGCAGTGGTCAGCAGCCAGTTACATATAACCTCATAAACTTATAAACTTAGTCCTCAGCACTTAGTGTTCAGCAGGCAGTTACATATAACCTCATAAACTCATCACCGCATAAACTAATAAAATCCTCTCCCAAGCCCTCACGAGACTGCATGGAAAAGGATACGGGTAAAGTGTTCGGTTTTTAATTTCTATTTGATTATTAACTCATAACTCATAACTCTAAACCCACTACCTAAAACCCACCACCTAAAACCTAATACCTAAATCCCAAATTCTAAATCCTCCCCCGCTTCCTCGCGAATCCTTTCGCCTGGCAACTGAAAAGAAATTTATTTTGACAATTTAAAAAATAGCTTTTAAAGTTGTTCGGATAATATTAGACATCTTAACAATTGATAAAACCACGCGAAAGGATTCGCGCGGCAGAGGGGTTGTCCTAAAAATGAACACTTTGCAGAGCTGGGCATAGTAGCCCAAAAACAACAATGATCTATACCCATGTAAGCAGTACATCATTAAAAAATATAATAAATCCTTTTGATATGTAAGTTTTTTAATTAAGTTTGTGATATACAACTAAAATATTATACGCAACAAAAAAGACAAAAACATGCGTATAACATTCCAACTTAGAACAAAAAGTGGTAATTTTATGCGTATATAAATTAGTTGGCAGTAATTATATGGAAATCAACGAGAAAGAGAAAATAATAAACGAAATTTTTCAAGAAAACCAAAATGGAATTGAAAAAAGGATTGAAAATCATTCATATCCTAAATCAGTCTTGGCTTTGTATTCTAAAGTTTTACAGATTGAATTAATTAGAGAATCTTTAAATAAAAGTGATGGAAATTTCTATTCATCTCAAATTTTATTAAGAATTCTTCTTGAACATTATTTAGTCGGTTACTATATGTATTTCAAAACAATATCTGATAAAAACGACAAGATTGGAGAAGAATATTATAATGAATA
>CAISUR010000617.1 GCA_903888655.1 uncultured Bacteroidota bacterium
AATATTTATGCTATTGGTGATACATCGTTTATGGATAGCGATGTAAATTTTCCGAATGGGCATCCGCAAGTGGCACAAGTAGCCATGCAACAAGGACGAAATTTAGCTAAAAATTTGATTTTTAAAAAAATTGGAAAACCCGAAAATCCATTTCATTACAATGACAAAGGATCGATGGCTATTATTGGAAGAAGTAAAGCCGTTGTTGACATCCCGAAACCAAAGCTTCACTTTAAAGGAACAATTGCCTGGTTGGCTTGGCTTTTTGTGCATTTGATGTCGTTATCGATGCCACGAAACAAAGTTAACACTATATATCACTGGGGATTGGCTTATTTTACAAGAAATTCATCGTTACGAATGATCATAAAACCTATAAAGAAAATCTGATGTTAAATTTATGTAAAATATACGGAAACTATTTTTGTTTCCAAAGTTTCCCTAGTAAATTTGCATCATAAATTTTAATCTAAATTACAGCACAAAAATGAACACAAAAATAGCTTTAGTTACAGGAGGAAGTCGCGGTTTAGGAAAAAACATGGCTTTGCGTTTGGCAGAAAAAGGTCATGATGTAATTATCACCTATAACACAAAAAAAGAAGAAGCACTAGAAGTTGTTACTACCATTGAAAACTTAGGTTTGAAAGCAGCAGCGCTTCAATTAGACGTGAATAACATTGCCAGTTTAACCCAATTTATAGACGATGTTAAGGCCGTTTTAAAAGACAAATGGAACACCAATTCATTCGATTTTTTAATCAACAATGCCGGTGTTGGCGCCACTATTCCTTATATGGATGCTACCGAAGAAGATTTTGACAGATTGATGAACATTCATTTTAAAAGTGTGTATTTCTTAACTCAAAAAGCATTACCGATTATGAATGATAACGGTAGAATCATCAACATTTCGAGCGGAACAACCCGTTTTTGCAATCCTGGATATTCTATCTATGCTTCCATGAAAGGTGCTATAGAAACCTTTACACGCTATGTAGCCAAAGAAGTCGGATCAAGAGGAATTACCGCAAATGTTATTGCACCCGGACCGATTGAAACCGATTTTAACAATGCAGCTATTCGAAGTAATTCGCACTTAAAAGAACGATTGTCAACCATGACAGCACTTGGAAGAGTTGGTGAGGCCAATGATATTGGTGGAATAGTTGCCTTTTTATGTTCGGAAGATGGGTATTGGATTAACGGACAACGTATTGAAGCTTCGGGCGGAATTTCATTATAATTAATTAAAAATACTGAAATAAATTCAGCACACTATGAAAGAGAAAATCATCAAAAAAGCCACAGAAATGTTCTTGAAACTTGGTTTCAAAAGCGTGACCATGGATGATATTGCCTGTGAAATGTGTATTTCTAAAAAAACAATTTACAAATATTTTCACAACAAAGAAGTCCTTATTGAAGAAGGAACCGATATAATCCATCAAAAAATACACACTATAATTGATGAAATAGTAGCTAAAAATTATAATGCTATTGAAGAGAATTTCGAAATCAGAAAGATGTTTAAAGAAATGTTTCAAAGCATTGATAATTCTCCTGTTTATCAACTTAAAAAACATTATCCAGAAATTCATTCTAAAATGATTGCTAATGAGCTTGAAGATTGCAACAACATGTTCCAACAAAACATCATTAAAGGAATGGAAGATGGGTTGTACAGACAAGATTTAGACGTTGAAGTCTATGCCAAATTTTATTATTTGTTGATTTTTTCGATTAAAGAAAGTACCGCATCTGAAAAAGAATCGGTTAAACTAGAAAATTATGCCTTAGAATACCACACTAGAGCTATGGCAACTCCAAAAGGAATTACAGAACTCGAAAAACAATTATCTAACTTAAACACCTAATCATCAATCCATGAAAAAACAATTAGTATTAATCCTCATTTTATTTGCAAGCTTTGTAAAAGCTCAAGATAAAAAACAAAGCTATTCGTTTAGTTTAGATCAAGCCATAAGTCATGCTCTGACCAATAACAGAACAGCTATTAACGCTGGTCGCGACATCGAAATGGCTAAAAAGAAAAAATGGGAAACCACAGCCATGGGGTTGCCTCAAATTAATGGAGCAGTATCCTATCAAGACAATTTTAAGCTGCAAACGTCGCTATTGCCAGCCGAAATTTTTGGCGGACCTAAAGGCGAATTTGCCGAAGTTACTTTTGGAACCAAACACAATGGTGGCGGAAGTTTATCATTAAGTCAATTAATTTTTGACGGTTCTTATTTGGTGGCATTACAAGCTTCAAAAACGTATCTCAAGTTTTATGAAAATTATAAAGTAAAAACCGATACTGATGTACGAGAAATGATTATCAACGCGTATGGTAATGTTTTATTAGCAGATGAAAGTGCTCAAATCCTTCAAAAAAACAAAGCCATTTTAGAGAAAACACTTTTTGATACCGATCAAACGTATAAAAATGGTTTGATTGAAGAAGAAAACGTAGAACAATTAAAAATTACTTTATCATCGGTTACTAGTAATTTAAATTATGTTACCCGATTGAAAGACATCAGCTTAAAAATGCTCAAAGTAAATTTGGGAATTGATATTGATGCTGATTTAACGTTAACTGATAAATTGGATGTTCTAACCCAAAATAATTTGGATTTAGCATTAAAAAGCAGCGAATTCAATGCTTATAGTAATATTAATTATATGATTTCACAGAATTTTGTGGAACAACGTAATTTAGAATTGAAACTTCAAAAAAGCAAAGCCTTACCAACATTAGCGGCAGGTATGAATTTTGGATACAATTCGTTCGGAAACACCTTCAGTTTCTTTAATTCCAATCAACGCTATTTTAACTACTCCAATCTTGGCGTGAGTTTGAATGTGCCAATATTTAGCAGTTTTGCACGAAGCGCTAGAACGCAACAAGCCAAAATTGCTTTAGAAAAAGCAAAAACAGATTTGACTGAAACGGAGCAAAAACTAAAATTAGCCTATCAAAATGCTAAAAGTGATTATGAATACAGTATAGAGCAATACAAAAGCTCTAAAGAAAATTTAAAATTGGCCGAACGCATCGAGAAAAAACAAGAAATTAAATTCAAAGAAGGACTTTCTAGCAGCTTTGATTTTACAGAAGCACAACGCCAATTATACACATCGCAACAAAGTTATTTACAAACTATGGTTGATGTAATCAATAAAAAAGCAGCCTTACAAAAAGTTATCGGAAATAAATAATAAACTCAAAAATCACAATAAAAAAATGAGAAAAATAATATTAATAACTGCCTTATCCTTGTCGCTATTTTCGTGTGCAAAAAAAGAAAATACCGCATCAATTGACGATTTAATCAAATCAAAAAACACCAAAGAACTGCAAGCAAAAAAAGCATTAATTCAAGCCGATTTAGCAAAAATTGATGGCGCTTTAGCAACGTTAGATGTTAAAAAAGAAGAAGCTTTGGTGGCAGTTCAAACGGTAAAAGACACCTTATTCAATCATTATCTTGAAGTTCAAGGAAGTGTAAATACCAAAGAGAATATTTTGATACAACCTGAATTTAGCGGAACACTAACAACGCTAAATGTAAAAGCAGGAAATCATGTTACGAAAGGTCAAGTTCTTGGTCGTGTAGATGATGCTGGAATGAGTCAACAATTAGCCAATGCAGAAAATCAGTATGCTTTAGCTAAAACAACATTTGAACGTCAAAAAAATCTTTGGGATAAAAAAATTGGTTCTGAAATTCAATTTCTTCAAGCGCAAACACAAATGGTTTCGGCTCAAAAAAGTGTGGCTCAAATTAAAGCACAACTTGCGAAAACCGTTATAAAAGCTCCATTCACTGGAACTATTGATGAAGTTTATGTTGAAAAAGGACAAGTAGTGTCGCCAAATGCTCAAGGGTTAATGCGAATTGTCAATTTAGGAAACATGTATGTTTCTACAACTATTCCCGAAACCTATATCGGAAAATTGAAAGTGGGTACCGAAGTAGATGTTTTCTTAACCTCATTAAACAAGACGTATAAAGGAAAAGTACGTCAAGTTGGAAATTTCATTAATCCAAGTAATAGAAGTTTCGCAATAGAAGTTGCTGTTCCAAACCCAGAAAATTTATTGCGACCAAACCAAGTAGCCAAACTTAAAATCATTGATTATGTGAGTAAAAATGCTGTTGTAGTTCCGACAAACGTGGTACAAGAAGACGGTAAGGGAAACAAATTTGTTTTCACGGCAACACAAATCAACGGTAAAACAGGAATAGCTAAAAAAGTAGTAGTAAAAATTGGTAAATCATCAGATAATGTAACTGAAATCGTAAGCGGATTATCAGCAAAAGATATCATTGTTACCGAAGGGGTGAATACAATTTCTGAAGGGATGAAACTTAATTTTTAGTTTATAAGTTGATGTGTTTAAAAGTAGAGAAATGAAAATATTTAGTTTTGAAAAACTTATAGCGTGGCAAAAAGCAAGAGAATTAGCCTTAGAAATTTTTAAAGTAACGAAACAATTTCCCAAAGATGAACTTTTTGGAATGACAAGTCAGATGCGAAGATGCGCTGTTTCAATTGCTTCAAATCTAGCGGAAGGTTCTGGAAGAAGTTCAATGAAAGACAAAGCTCGATTTACAGAAATATCCTTTGGATCAGCTTTAGAATTACTAAATCAAGTAATATTATCATTTGACT
>CAISUR010000618.1 GCA_903888655.1 uncultured Bacteroidota bacterium
ACGGTTGATGCTTTTCCGAATGAAATATTCAAAGGAAGTGTGCAGCAAATTTTATTACATGCCAAAGTTACCGCCAATGTAGTTACATACACCACATTAATAAACGTTGATAATAGTAGTTTAAAACTAAAACCAGGAATGACGGCCAGCATCAATATTTACACAAAAGAAGATAATAATGCCTTACTTATTCCATCTAAAGTACTGACTTTTAAACCTGACAGTATTGCTGTAAAACAATTCATCATTATAAACGCAAAAAAAGTAAAAACAGTTGCGACAGAAAATTCAGAAACTCAAAATGGGAAAATTTGGATCAAATCTGGAGATACTTTATACGAAAAAAACATCATTATTGATATGAGTGATGACATCAATGTTAAAGTCACAGAGGGATTAAAAGTAGGCAACGAAGTTATTACAAATAGTATAAAACCAAATGAAAAAGAAGTAATTAGTACTACACAAACCAGTCCGTTTATGCCCAAATTGGGCGGTAGAAAAAAGGCTAAAACCAATTAATAATGAGCGTAATTGTTGACATAAAAAACTTGAAGCGAGAGTTCACCGTTGGAAACGAAATTGTAAAAGCACTTGATGATGTTAGTTTTACAATCAATTCAGGTGAATTCATAACGATAATGGGAAGCAGCGGCTCGGGCAAAACCACATTATTAAACATTTTAGGTTGTTTAGAAAAACCAACACTAGGCACCTACCTACTCGATGGCACTAATGTCAGTAATCTATCCAAAAATGAATTAGCCGCTTTGCGAAATTCAAAATTGGGATTTGTATTTCAATCGTATAATCTGTTGTCTCGAACTTCTGCCATTGAAAATGTGGAATTACCTCTCTTATATAATAATAAATATTCAGCCAGCGAACGCAAAGAAAAATGTATTAAAGCATTGGAAGCCGTAAAACTATCCGACAGAATGTATCATTTACCCAATCAGTTATCGGGAGGACAACAGCAACGGGTTGCTATTGCACGAGCATTGGTAAATGACCCAGTAATGATTTTAGCTGATGAGGCGACTGGCAATCTTGACTCTCGAACTTCGTATGAAATTATGATGCTCATTCAAGACTTAAACAATCAAGGTAAAACGATTGTTTTTGTAACACATGAACCTGATATAGCCAAATTTAGTAAACGAACCATTACACTAAAAGATGGCAAGATTTTGAGAGATATGATGAACACAAAAATTAGTAGTGCCAAAGAAGTTTTAGAAAGTTTACCACCCATTAATGAGGAATTAACTCGAGAAAAATCAATAACCTAAACCAATGAAAATAGCTAATCTTTTAAGCATTGCTTGGCGTTCTATAAGCCGTAACAAGTTGAGAACTTTTTTAACTATGTTAGGTATTATTATTGGTGTAGCCGCTGTAATAGCTATGATTGCCATTGGCGAAGGTTCGAAACAAAGTATAGAAGGACAAATAAAAACAATGGGAAGCAACATGATTATGGTGCGACCAACCAGTAATGTTGAAGGTGGTGTTAGAATGGACAACAGTAGTTTTCAATCGCTTGATGAAGCCGATATAACAGCTTTGAAAAAAAATCCCAAATACTTCAATGCTATTTCACCTGTGGTATCGATGAAAGGTCAAGTCATCAATGGAAGTTATAATTGGAGCACCACCATTCAAGGAGTAACTCCCGATTTTTTATTCATCAGAAGTTGGCCACTAAAAGAAGGAGTTGTCTTTACAAATCAAGATGTAAAAGCAGCTTCCAAAGTTTGTTTAATTGGATTAACAGTAGTTTCCAATCTTTTTCCAGATGGTGGTGATATCATCGGGAAAAGCATTCGTTTCAAAAAAATACCTTTCAAAATAATTGGCATTTTAAGTAAAAAAGGTAATAATTCTTTCGGACAAGATCAAGACGATATGATTTTGACTCCAGTAACAACCGTGCAAAAAAGAATTCTTGCTACTACTTATTATCAATATATATATGCTTCGGCGATTAATGAAAAAGCTACTGATAGTGCTTCAGCAGAAGTTGAAAATTCGCTCCGAAAAACCCATCGATTGAAAGAGAATGTTGAAAATGATTTTGAAAGATTTATCACCAGCAACGCGGCATGAGTCGACATAGAGCGATCGCAACTGAGCCGCGCAAGTTGTG
>CAISUR010000619.1 GCA_903888655.1 uncultured Bacteroidota bacterium
AAATGTGATTGCAGGCGAATTAGACGCTTAATAATTATGGAAAAAACACATTATACTCAAGAAATAAACATAACAGAATCATTGATGAATCGTATCAATGAATTGATTAGTCATTATCCTGCAGATAGAAAAAAATCGGCTTTATTACCTGTTTTACACGAAGTTCAAGATGCTCACGACAATTGGTTGAGTATTGAATTGCAAAACAAAGTAGCCGAAATATTAGAAATTCAACGTATTGAAGTATATGAAGTAGTTACTTTTTATACAATGTTCAACCAACGTCCTATTGGAAAATACATGTTTGAATTTTGTCAAACCTCTCCTTGTTGTCAAAACGGAGTTGAAGATTTAATGGATTATACTTGTTCTAAATTGGGCGTAAAAGTGGGCGAACCTACACCAGACATGATGTTTGAAGTACGTGGTGTAGAATGTCTTGGTGCTTGTGGATATGCTCCAATGATGCAATTGGGCGATTTCTACCAAGAACATCTTACAAAAGAAAAAATCGATCAGTTGCTGGCTGATTGCAAAGACGGAAAAATCACTTTACACGATAAATAGTATCATGGGAAGAAAAATATTATTAGACAAAATAAACGTTCCGGGCATTAAAACCTATGAAGTATATCGTCGTGAAGGCGGATATGCCTCAGTAGAAAAAGCCTTGAAAAAAATGACACCAGATGAAGTGGTTGAAGAAGTAAAAACTTCTGGACTTCGTGGTCGTGGTGGTGCTGGTTTCCCTGCCGGAATGAAATGGAGTTTTATCGATAAAAAGTCGGGAAATCCAAGACATTTAGTTTGCAATGCTGATGAGTCTGAACCGGGAACTTTTAAAGATCGTTACTTAATGGAGTACATTCCTCACCTATTAATAGAAGGAATGATTACCTCAAGTTATGCGCTTGGTGCCAACTTATCTTATATCTACATTCGTGGTGAATATATGTGGGTGTACAAAATTTTAGAACGAGCTATCGCCGAGGCTAAAGCTGCCGGTTGGTTGGGAAAAAATATATTAGGTTCGGGTTACGATTTAGAACTTTTTGTTCAAATTGGAGGTGGAGCATACATCTGCGGAGAAGAAACAGCTCTTTTGGAAAGCCTAGAAGGAAATCGTGGCAATCCTAGATTGAAACCACCATTTCCAGCTGTGAAAGGGCTTTGGCAAAATCCAACCGTTGTAAATAATGTTGAAACCATTGCTGCCGTGCCTTGGATTGTTAATAATTCTGGTGCTGATTATGCCCGAATCGGAATTGGACGTTCAACAGGAACTAAATTAATTTCTGCCTCTGGAAATATTAAAAATCAAGGCGTTTACGAAATTGAATTGGGTATTTCTGTTTACGAATTCATGAATTCTGACGAATACTGCGGAGGTATGCAAACCGACCGACCATTGAAAGCATTAGTGCCTGGAGGAAGTTCCGTGCCCATTTTGCCAGCTAATTTAATTTATAAAACTGCTGCAGGAGAAGACCGTTTGATGACTTATGAAAGTTTGTCGGATGGTGGATTTGCAACAGGATCTATGTTAGGTTCTGGTGGATTCATCGTTTATGATGATCGAGCTTGTATAGTACGAAATACATGGAATTTCTCCAGATTTTACCACCATGAAAGCTGTGGACAATGTACACCTTGTCGAGAAGGAACAGGTTGGTTAGAGAAAGTATTATGGAGAATAGAAAACGGTCAGGGACGTGAAGAAGATATCGAATTGTTATGGAGTATCCAATCTAAAATTGAAGGCAACACCATTTGTCCTTTAGGTGATGCGGCTTCATGGCCAGTTGCAGCGGCAATTCGTCACTTTAAGGAGGAATTTGAATACCACATTCGTTTCCCAGAAAAAGTAAAAAATAGAGATCACTTTGTTTCTGAGCCATTTGAAAAAGTGAAACATCTTGTAAAACAGCAAACAGTATAATTCGTTTCAAGTTTCAGGTTTCAGGTTGGATAACTTGGAACATGAAACTTTAAACTTGAAACAAATAAAATAAATGAAAGTAACCATAGACGGTCAAGAAATTGAAGTAGCACCAGGAACAACCATCCTGCAGGCTGCTCGTATGATTGGTGGAGAATCCGTTCCGCCAGCCATGTGTTATTATTCTAAACTAAAGGGAACTGGTGGAAAATGCCGTTGCTGTTTAGTTGACGTTACAAAAGGTAGTGAAGCCGACCCAAGACCTATGCCAAAATTAGTAGCATCTTGTGTTACTGGTTGTCAAGACGGAATGGAAGTAGCCAGCAAATCTTCTGAAAGAGTAACCGAAGCTAGAAAAGCAGTAACCGAATTCCTTTTGATAAATCACCCATTAGATTGTCCAGTTTGTGATCAAGCAGGAGAATGTGATTTGCAAAATTTATCATTCGAACACGGAAAATCGGAAACGCGTTTCATCGAAGAAAAAAGAACATTCGAACCAGAAAATATTGGCCCTTATATTCAACTGCATATGAACCGTTGCATTGTTTGTCAACGTTGTGTTGAAGTAGCCGATCAATTGACAGATGGTAGAGTTCATGGCGTTTTAAATCGTGGGGATCATTCACAAATTTCAACTTGTGTTTCGGCAGCGATTGATAACGAATTCTCTGGAAACATGATTGATGTTTGTCCGGTTGGAGCATTGACTGATAAAACTTTTAGATTCAAATCGAGAGTTTGGTTCAATAAACCCTTCAATGCTCACAGAGAATGTACTACGCCGGGTTGTTGCGGAAAAACAACTTTATGGATGTTTGGAAACGAAATTCAAAGAGTTACCGCTCGTAAAGACGAATACCACGAAGTAGAAGATTTCATCTGTAACACTTGTCGTTTCGACAAAAAAGAAGTTTCTGATTGGATTATTGAAGGGCCACGTAAATTTGAAAAAGATTCTGTTATCAATCAGAATAAAAAATATAATACTACTGATAAAGTTGTAATTGAAACTGAAAAAGGTATTTTGAGAGGAAGAGACATCGATCGTAAAAAAATCAGTATGGCGGAAATCGATTACAATGAAAAAATTGATGGTAATAAATTAGACACAAAATAATGGAGAGTGCATTTATAATTGAAAAAAGTATTTTCATTGTAGTCATTTTTGCTTTTACTATGATAATGGCAATGTATTCTACTTGGGCAGAACGAAAAGTAGCTGCTTTTCTTCAAGATAGAGTCGGACCAAATCGTGCTGGATGGGGTGGTTTGTTACAACCTCTTGCTGATGGTATGAAACTTTTTGCCAAAGAAGAATTTGAACCTAATACACCGAATAAATTTTTATTTTTCGTTGGGCCTGCCATTGCTATGAGTACAGCGTTAATGACAAGTGCTGTAATTCCTTGGGGAGATAAATTACACCTTTTTGGAAAAGATATTATTCTTCAAGCTACCGATATTGATGTGTCTTTATTATACATTTTTGGTGTAGTATCTATCGGTGTTTACGGAATTATGATTGGTGGTTGGGCTTCAAACAATAAGTTTTCCTTAATGGGCGCAGTTCGAGCGGCTTCACAAATGGTTTCTTATGAAGTAGCGATGGGATTATCAATGATTGCATTATTAATGATGACTGGAACATTGAGTTTGAGAGAAATATCGGCTCAACAACACGGATTACATTGGAATGTTTTTTATCAACCTTTATCGTTCTTGATCTTCTTAATCTGTGCTTTTGCAGAAACTAATAGAACACCTTTTGATTTAGCGGAATGTGAATCTGAATTAATTGGTGGTTACCACACCGAATATTCCTCCATGAAAATGGGATTTTATTTGTTTGCCGAATATGCTAATATGTTTATTTCATCAACGATAATTTCTGTTTTGTTCTTTGGCGGATATAATTATCCGGGTATGAGTTGGGCACTAGAACATTGGGGAGTAAATATTGCGAATGTCATCGGAATGGGCGCTTTATTTGCAAAGTTGTGTTTCTTCATTTTCTTTTTTATGTGGATTCGATGGACCATACCAAGATTTAGATACGATCAATTGATGAATTTAGGTTGGAAAATATTAATTCCGCTTTCAATCGTAAATATTATTATCACCGGAATTTGCATTTTAGCTTTTAAATAAGATACAGCAATTATGTCAACAGCAATACAAAGTATATCACTATCAGGTAAGAAAAAGCAAGTTTCCAATAAGGAAATGACTTTTCTAGAGAAACTATATCTGATTGCCATTGTAAAAGGTTTGTGGATTACCATCAAACACTTTTTCAGAAAAAAAGCAACCATTCATTATCCAGAACAAGTACGTGCATTTAGTCCAGTGTATCGTGGACAACACATGTTGAAACGAGATGAGCAAGGAAGAGAAAACTGCACCGCTTGTGGATTGTGTGCTTTATCATGTCCTGCGGAAGCTATAACAATGAAAGCAGAAGAACGCAAAAAAGGAGAAGAACATTTGTATCGAGAAGAAAAATATGCTTCTATTTATGAAATCAATATGCTTCGTTGTATTTTTTGCGGATTGTGCGAAGAAGCATGTCCAAAGGATGCTATCTACCTAACTATTTCGAAAGAATTAGTTCCAGCACAATACCACAGAGAAGATTTTATCTTTGGTAAAGATAAATTAGTGATGCCTTTAGAAATGGCGATGGCAAATACTAAAAATCTAAATTAATTATGGCACCAGTACTTATATTATTTTACGTTTTAGCGGCACTCACTTTGTCAACTGCATTTTTGACAATTTACAGTAAAAATCCAATTCATAGTGCTATTTATTTAGTAATTTGTTTCTTCTCTATTGCTGGACATTATTTATTGTTCAATGCGCAATTTTTAGCCATTGTACACATTATTGTTTATGCTGGTGCTATTATGGTTTTATTCTTGTTTACCATCATGTTAATGAATTTGAATAAAGAAGATGAAGTTCATAAACCACGTATTACTAGACTAGGAGCGATAACAGTATTGGTATTGCTTTCCACCGTTTTATTAGTGTTGTTTAGAAATTCGAAACCTTTCTTTGGCGATTATGCTCCTATTGAAGGCGACTTTCAATCGATTAAAAAATTAGGAACGGTGTTGTTGGATGGAAAAAATGGATTTATGGTTCCTTTTGAGTTTGCTTCAATCTTGCTTTTAGTAGCGATGATTGGTGCGGTATTATTGTCTAAAAAAGAAAAACAAGGAAAGTAATATGAACAATATTTTAAATCAAATAGGTATAGAAAATTATATTTTTCTTTCGATATTACTCTTTTGTATTGGAGTTTTCGGAGTGTTATACAGACGAAATGCCATCATCGTATTCATGTCAATTGAAATTATGCTGAATGCTGTAAACTTATTGTTTGTTGCGTTTTCAACTTATCATCAAGATGCCAAAGGACAAGTTTTTGTATTCTTTTCGATGGCTGTTGCTGCTGCAGAAGTTGCGGTAGGGTTGGCATTATTAGTATCCGTATTCCGAAATATTGGTTCGGTAGACATCTCAAATTTAAAAAATTTAAAAGGATAATCCCTAATGGAGAATAGTTTAGTTTTACTCTTATTATTAGCCCCATTTGTTGGGTTCTTATTTAATGTTTTCTTAGGAAAAAAAGCTGGAAAATCCATTTCAGGTGCCATTGGAACAATTGCAGTAGCAGTTTCTTTTGTGGTAAGTGTGTGCTTTTTCATGCAATTAAATCAAACAGGAAAACCTATTTCAGTCAAATTATTTGATTGGATTCAAATCGGAAAACTTCATGTAGATTTCGGAATTTTATTAGATCAACTATCGTTATTATGGTTATTATTCGTAACCGGAATTGGTTCGTTGATTCACTTATATTCCATAAGCTATATGCACGAAGACGACAATATGCACAAGTTTTTTGCGTATTTGAATTTATTCATCTTCTTCATGATAACGTTAGTGGTTGGAAGCAACTTATTAGTAATGTTTATCGGTTGGGAAGGCGTTGGATTGTGCTCCTACTTACTGATCGGGTTTTGGTATAAAAATCAAGATTATAACGATGCAGCAAAGAAAGCATTCATCATGAATAGAATTGGAGATTTAGGTTTCTTGATTGGGATATTCATTTTAGCTAGCTTATTTTCAACCCTGAATTTTGTTGAGATGAAACAAGCTTTAGCTAATTATAATGTTAAAACATCTGATGTATTAATAACAATAATGCTTCCAATCGCTGCTTTATGCCTTTTCATCGGAGCAACTGGAAAATCGGCACAATTACCACTTTACACTTGGTTACCTGATGCAATGGCAGGACCAACTCCTGTTTCGGCATTGATTCACGCTGCAACAATGGTAACGGCTGGTATTTTCATGATTACAAGAATGAATTTCTTATTTGATTTAACTCCAGAAGTACAAAACATCATTGCAGTAGTTGGTGCAATAACCGCAGTAGTAGCGGCATCCATCGGGTTACTTCAAAATGACATCAAAAAAGTATTAGCTTATTCAACCGTATCCCAATTAGGGCTAATGTTTTTAGCATTAGGTTTGGGTGCTTATAATGTTGCCGTTTTCCACGTAATTACACATGCTTTCTTTAAAGCATGTTTGTTCTTGGGTTCAGGTTCGGTTATTCACGCCTTACACGGCGAACAAGACATGCGTAAAATGGGTGGTTTGCGCAAAGTAATGCCAATTACTTTTGCAACGATGTTGATTTCAACATTAGCGATTGCCGGTATTTTTCCATTTGCTGGATTTTGGTCGAAAGATGAAATCTTAATGGTCGCTTTTGAACACAATAAAGCATTATGGATTGTTGGTTCAATAGCATCAATTATGACCGCTTTCTATATGTTTAGATTGATGTATTTGACCTTTTTCAGAGACTTTAGAGGAACCGATGAACAAAAACATCATTTACACGAAAGTCCGAGTTTAATTACGTTACCACTGATAATTTTAGCAGCTTTAGCAACTGTTGGTGGTTTAATCAATTTGCCAAAACCTATCGGAAACGGTTGGTTGAATCACTTCTTAGAACCAATATTAGCTACTAAACATAAAGAAGAAAGTATCTTTGAAGGCAATGCTCTAATGTTAATGGGAATTGCCTTAACAGGTGCCATAATCGGAATTGTTTGGGCGTATTCTAAATACATCAAACAAGGATATGTTCCTAAAGAAGATTCAGAAATTACTGGTTTTTCTAAAACTATTTACAACAAATATTACGTTGATGAAGTATATACTGCATTAATTGTAAAACCAATAAACTCACTATCCAATTTCTTTAGGACTACATTAGAACCAGCTTTAGGTAATGTTGTTTATGGTCTTGGTTCGATTACAAACGAAATTGGAAATCAAGGTAAAAAATTACAATCTGGTAGTATCGGATTGTATTTATTTGCCTTTGTAATTGGAGTTTTGGCATTAGTTAGTTATTTATTTTTAGCGCAATAATTTTAAGAAAATGAACGTATCACTTATATTAATTATCCTTTTAATTGGTGCAATAGCAACTTTCCTTTCTGGAGATAAATTTGCTTCCAAAGTGGCTTTATTGTTTAGTTTGGCGGCTTTAGGTTGTGCATCAGTATTGGTAAATCACTTTTTGGGCGGAATAGATATCAGCTTAAACAATCCTTGGATAGTACAACCAAATGTATCGTTTGCTTTAAAAGCAGACGGACTTTCATTGGCTATGGTTTTATTGACAGCTTCATTAACACCAATTATCATCTTTTCTGGATTCGGAAACAATTTTGCAAAATCTAAAAACTTTTATGCGTTAGTCTTATTCATGGCATTTGCAATGACCGGAACTTTCCTTGCGTCAGACGGTTTATTGTATTATATTTTCTGGGAATTGGCTTTAATTCCAATCTATTTTATTGCTTTAGTTTGGGGTAATGGCGATGTAGAAGAACGCAAAAAAGCAGTGGTTAAATTCTTTATTTATACTTTAGGTGGTTCGTTATTCATGTTGGTGGCTTTTTCTTATTTGTATACCAAAGCAGGAAGTTTCTTATTATCAGATTTAACTAAATTAAATTTAACAACTACCGAACAAACATGGATATTCTTCGCATTCTTTCTAGCCTATGCTATTAAAATTCCAATTATACCATTTCATACTTGGCAAGCAAAAGTATACCAAAAAGCGCCTACCATCGGAACGATGCTTTTATCAGGTATCATGCTAAAAATGGGATTGTACAGTGTGATTCGTTGGCAAATGCCTATCGCACCTTTAGCATCTAAAACCTACATGCCAATCTTAATCGGGTTGAGTATTGCTGGCGTTATCTATGGTTCTATTGTAGCCTTACGTCAAAAAGATTTGAAAAAATTATTAGCCTATTCTTCGTTAGCGCACGTTGGATTAATCGCTGCTGGATGTTATACCTTAACAGCAGACGGTTTAAGCGGTGCGGTTTCTCAAATGATTGCTCACGGTTTTGTTATCGTTGGATTGTTCTTTGCTGCGGAAGTAATTTTCAGACGTTTTGCAACCTACAAAATAGACGAAATGGGAGGAGTTCGTTCTCAAGCCTCTAAATTCACTTCAATGTTTATGATTTTGGTATTGGCTTCAGTAGCCTTACCAGGAACGTTTAACTTCGTGGGAGAATTTACCGTATTGTACAGTTTATCTCAAGTAAATCTTTGGTTTGCTGCTCTTGGTGGAACAACTATTATTTTAGGTGCTTATTATATGTTGAAAATGTTTCAAAATGTAATGCTTGGAGAAACCAATACTAAAGTTTTTGCTGATGTAACTACTAGTGAAGCCATAGTTTTTGTAATTCTAATTGCCTTTTTATTGTTCTACGGATTGTATCCAAAACCAATAGTTAACTTGGTAAGCCCAAGTATTAAAGAAATTCTAACTCAAATTAATAGATTTAACTAATCATAAATGAATACATTAATAGCCATATCAGCACTTGGTGTTTTTTGCTTAATCGCTGAAATCTTTAATTTAAGAAAAGCTCTTGTTCCAATAACAATTTTAGGATTGTTAGGTGTTCTTGGCGCAAAATTACATCTCTATTCTATAGGTGAATTAAGTAGTGATTACAATAACATGATTTTTGCTGATAAATACGCTGATGCTTTTTCATCGCTGTTTATTCTGCTTACTATTTTCTTAGTCGCAATGAGTCATGATGTGTATAAAGATCATCAAACGAAAATTTCCGACTATGTAGCCATCAAAGTATTTCTTTTGGCTGGAGCTGTTGCCATGGTTTCATTTTCAAACTTATCGATGTATTTCTTGGGTATTGAAACATTATCTATTGCGCTTTACATCTTAGCAGGAAGCAGCCGATTAAATATTAAAAGTAATGAGGCAGGAATGAAGTATTTCTTAATGGGATCATTTGCTTCTGGTTTTATTTTATTCGGAATTTGCTTGATTTACGGAACTTTCGGAACTTTTGATTTGAAAGAAATAAGCGATTTTTCAGGTGCTTTAGATAAAGCAATTTGGTTCTCTATTGGCGTTTCTTTAATCACAATTGGAATGTTATTTAAAATAGCCGCGGTGCCTTTCCACTTTTGGGCTCCAGACGTTTATGAAGGTGCGCCATCTTTAGTTACTGCTACGATGAGCACATTAGCTAAAGTAGTTGCTTTTGCATCATTATATAAATTGTTGGCTGCTATGAATTTGTTCCCATCTATTCAATTCCAAAATAGTATTGTATTAATTTCTATTCTTTCAATGACGGTTGGAAATATTATGGCGTTACGTCAACAAAATGTTAAACGTATGTTAGCTTTTTCAGGGATTTCACATGCTGGATTTATGTTGATGACCGTTTTGAGCATTGAAAATTCAGCAAGTAATTTATTATATTATGCTTTTGCTTATGCCTTAGCAGGAATGGCTGCATTTTCTATTATTATTGCTGTCACAAAAGATAAAAATAATGAAGATATTTTAAATTTCAATGGTTTAGGAAAAACCAATCCGTTAATGGCTGCTGTATTAACAGCTTCATTATTATCGATGGCTGGAATTCCAATTTTTGCTGGATTCTTTGCAAAATTTAATTTGTTTACACAAACTATTCAAGCGGGATATTTAGTAGTAGTTATTGCTGGAGTAATCAATTCTATTATAAGTGTGGGTTATTATTTTAAATTGATTTTGGCAATGTACACTAAAGAACCATCTACACAAAAGCAAGCAATTCCATTTGTATATTATGCTGTGGGTGTGGTTGCTATATTGCTTAATATTATTATCGGACTGTATCCTTCTTTGATTACGGAATTATTAAAATAGGTTTAAAAAAAAGTAAATTCTAAAAAAATTATAGTATCCATCCATCTTTTTTTTAAAAATAAATATTATTAAAAACCTGAACTCGATTAATAATTTAGTTTAAAAACATTGCAGAAAAAGGTAAAAT
>CAISUR010000620.1 GCA_903888655.1 uncultured Bacteroidota bacterium
CGAATGTGGAAACGGGTCTTATGCAGCTTTTAGGTCATAACCCTACGAAACGTTTTAGTTCACCCGTTTCCTTTTCGGAAAATTATGAATTTATTTGATAATGCAAACTAAAGGCGAAACGTTAGCAGCAAAACAAAAACAGACAACAAACATAAAACAGACAAACATGAAAAAATTAATTTTTATTACAACATTGACATTGTTTTCATTGACCTCGTTTGGACAAGCAAACCCAGAAGACTTAATTAACACGTTCTTCAAGGAGTATGCAAAAAATCCAAGCAAAGCCGTAGAAGACATTTATGCGACTAATCCATGGACTTCGCGAATTAAAGACGGAATTGAAACAATGAAGCAAGAGGTAAATAAATATACAGTTGACTACGTTGGTAAATATTATGGTTACGAACTTATCACAAAAAAACAATTTTCAGAAAGCTTTATCCTTTACTCATATATGGTAAAATATGACAGGCAACCAATGAGATTCATTTTCAAATTGTATAAACCAAATGACAAATGGACTTTGTTCTCATTTAAAATCGACTCTGACTTGGATGACGAAATAGAACAGGCTGCGAAACTTTATTATTTAAACCTTGACAAAGACAAATAGTTCTGCTGCTAACAGCACATTTGCAATAGGCGGGGTTTCGTGCTCCGCAGACAGTTTTGTGGTTACAGAAAGTTTTGTGCTCCGCATCAACATTTGTGGTAAAAAGCCCCTGCTCCCGCGCGAATCCTTTCGCCAGGCAACTGAATAGAAATTTATTTTGACAATTTAAAAAATAGCTTTTAAAGTTGTTCAGATAATATTAGACATCTTAACAATTGATAAAACCACGCGAAAGGATTCGCGCGGCAGCGGGGGGATTTAAAATCAGCCTAAGAATGACGACCAATACTTTTAAAATGAAACAACTTCTAATTATATTATTGAATTTGATAATTATTTCTTGCTCAAAAAAAATACCTTTTGAATATTATTCAAAAGTAAAAAACACTTTATATCTGAATAATATTCAAAACGAATTTTATATCAAATCTAAAAATAAAAACATTAAAGTTGAAATAACTAATGCAACAATAGAACGAAAAGATGATACAACTTATGTGATAAAAACAAATATTCCTCAAATGTCAGAAATGAAAATTTCTGACAATAATAAAAATTTCAGGAAAATATATTTCTATAAATTAAATGTTCCTTGTCCAGAATTAACATTTAATGGATATAAATATTATAACTCTAAAGTTATTAAAAGAAGTGAAGCCAGAAAGATTAGTTCATTTTCTTCAAACATTGAAAATTTTTCTTATGATTTAGCATTTCTAAATTCAGAATTTGAAGTTATGAGGATTGACTCTGCACAAAAAGTAACTTATGAAAAAGTTATTTGGGGTAAAGGGTTCTATATATTTAAAAAAGCAGAAATTGGCGATATTTATATCTTTTACAATATTAAAATCGAAGTTGCAAAAGATGAAGTAGTCAATGGAAAAGAATTAGTTTTAAAAATTATTGAATAAAAAAAAACTACCGCTAACAGCTAGGGGTTCTCCGCTCCCGCGCGAATCCTTTCGCGTGGCAACTGAAAAGAAATTTATTTTGACAATTTAAAAAATAGCTTTTAAAGTTGTTCAGATAATATTAGACATCTTAACAATTGATAAAACCACGCGAAAGGATTCGCGCG
>CAISUR010000621.1 GCA_903888655.1 uncultured Bacteroidota bacterium
CTCTTTTAACAACGGTCGTACTGTACATATCATCAAAAACTTTTATAAAAATGATTACCTCTCCCAAAGTGGTTTTAATATCATTTTCATTCATATTATAAAATGGACTATTTTCGGTAATTGGATGAACCAATGTCCAACTCAATGTTAATGAATTAACTTTTTCCAACTCTAAATCTAAAGAATAAAATTTATTAATCATTTTGCCATCTTCCTCAATGTGAAGTCCTAGCGTCATTTTGGCTTCGGCATCTGTTAAATTGGCATTTTTATAAGGCGACAAGCGCAACATTAAGGCTGAGCTTCCTTGAAAAGGAGCAATAATCGCATTTTCTGAAAAAATAATATGTGCTTTAGGTTTGCTAAATCTTCCGTAAAATAGACCTGTAGCAATGGCAAAACTCAACAAACCAAATAATGCTTCTATTGAGGCTACAAAACTGGTCATAAAACCACTCGGGCTAATGTGTCCATAACCAACAGTTGTAAAGGTTTGAATGCTAAAGAAAAAAGCTTGACCAAATTTATCTAGTGACGTTATTGCTGTTACCCCATTCAAATGCTCTACTCCTACCAAATAATAAATGTCTGCAAAAAGAAAATTCACCAAAAAATAAAATGCAAATACAATAAAGAAAAACTTCCATCTAGGAATAGTCAACATGGTATGAAACCAACTGATGCTTTCTAAAAAACCAATTCCTGTTTTTCTTACATTGGCATTCCCAGATTTGGTTACAAAACGTCCACCATAGCTAGAAGCATTGGTTCCAAAACCAGTATTTTTAACAGCGTGTGCTTTCGAATTTATTTTTTTTCGTAATGACATAAGCAATTTTATTGTTACAAATCTACTAAAAAAAGAATGGAATAAACACTCTTTTT
Source organism: uncultured Bacteroidota bacterium (assembly GCA_903888655.1). Classification (GTDB taxonomy): domain Bacteria; phylum Bacteroidota; class Bacteroidia; order Flavobacteriales; family Flavobacteriaceae; genus Flavobacterium. Next base: position 886 of record CAISUR010000621.1, read on the forward strand.
TAATCCCTTATTTTCAGTAAAAAAGAATTCTATTCATTACTTTTGATGAAATTTATAAACAAAAAGATGCTCAAATCTAAAGAGAATTTTGAAATCCAAAAAAAGCTAACTTTAGTTATAATGTCACTATTTATAATCAAATTAGTGGCTTGGTATTATACGAATTCAGTGGCTATTTTGACAGATACTTTAGAGTATACTATTAATATAATTAGCGGTTTCATAGGACTATATAGTTTGTATTTATCTTCCCTGCCTAAAGACCGAAACCATCCTTACGGACATGGTAAAGTTGAATTTCTATCCGCAACAGTCGAAGGTACTTTGATGATTGTTTCAAGTTTTGTTATTATTTATGAAGCCATCAATAATTTAAAACATCCTCATGTTCTAAAACAGTTGGACTTCGGAATTTATTTAGTTGCCCTAACTGGAGTAATCAATTTTGTTGTAGGTCATTTTTCTATAAAAAACGGGAAGAAAAACAACTCGTTAGCTCTTATTGCTACGGGAAAACATATGCAATCTGATACCTATGCTACACTAGGAATTATTATTGGATTAATCATCATATATTTTACCCATTTGGTTTGGATTGATAGTCTTGTGGCATTCATTTTTGCAATTATTATTATAATATCAGGATATAAAATCATGCGCACATCAATTGCAGGAATCATGGACGAAGCTGATGACGAACTCCTCGAAAAAATGGTGCGTTATTGCAATGAAAACCGTCGAGAAAACTGGGTTGATCTCCATAATCTGCGCTTCATTAAATACGGTGGAACTTTGCATTTAGATTGTCATCTAACCATTCCTTGGTATTTCAACATCAACGAAGGACATCAAGAGGTAGATGAATTAGAAAAGATTGTTAAAACTAACTTTGGAGACAGCGTAGAACTGATGGTGCACACCGATGGCTGTCTCGATTTTTCTTGTAAAATCTGCGATAAAAAAGACTGTCCTGTAAGAAAACACAATTTTCAACAAAAAATTGAATGGACTATTGAAAACATATCTATTGATTCCAAACACAAAATTGATTAAATTCTCATTATTTCACTTACTTTTGATAGCGAAATACTAAACTATGGAAACCAAACTAGACTTAAAACTTGCCGTATTAATTGATGCCGACAATGTTCCTTATGCTAATGTAAAAGAAATGTTTGAAGAAATTGCCAAATACGGCACACCTACCTTTAAACGCATCTATGCCGATTGGACAAAACCAACTGTTTCGGGATGGAAAAATGTACTTTTAGAAAATGCCATTACACCTATTCAACAATATAGTTACTCTACAGGTAAAAATGCTAGCGATAGCGCACTAATCATAGATGCAATGGATATTCTATATACTGGAAAAGTAGATGGATTTTGCATTGTCTCCAGTGATTCCGATTTTACTCGATTAGCTACTAGACTTCGTGAAGCAGGGATGAAAGTAATTGGAATTGGTGAAAAGAAAACATTAACTCCATTCATTACGGCTTGTGATAAATTTATTTATATTGAAATTCTTAAAAAACATGATATCGAAATTTTAGCAGACGACCATAAAAAACCTATCAAAAACTCTAAAACACCCAATAATAATGCCATCAGCAAAATTGACCCTAAAATCATTAAGCTTTTTGCCGATAGCATAGACGATTTAGAAGACGAGAATGGTTGGGCTTTTCTTGGTGATCTTGGCAACCTAATGCTGAAAAAGAAACCTGACTTTGACTCCAGAAACTATGGTTTTCCAAAAATGCTTGCTCTTATTAAAAGTATGAATAAATTTATAATTGACGAAAGAGAAAGCGGTAAAAACAACATAAAACACATTTACGTAAAGAGAAAATAACGTCACATGTACATTGAGGTTGTTGGTGTTAGGTTGTTGGTGTTAGGTTGTAGGTGTTAGGTTGTAGGTGTTAGGTTGTAGGTTTTAGGATTTGGTTTTTGTCATTTATTATTTTCATTATTGTTTCACCAACTTTTCAGTTTTGATACCTAGTTCATTTTGAACTTTTACAAAGTAAATTCCAATAGATAGATTCGAAATATCTACAGTTGTTTCGTTTTCATTAATGTGTTTAGCAATTAATTGTTTTCCTGAAACATCAAATATTTCAATTGAATCTATATTTTTAGTCGAGCTAATTGTTACATGATGTTGAGCTGGATTAGGATAAATTACAATCGATGAATTATTACTATTGATTTCATTTACAGCTAATGAATTCGTACTTGCAATCCAACTTGAAGCCACGTTATTATCTAAACTGGTACTAATTAATTGCAAATAACTGCCATTCCCGTCAGGAGCCGTGGGCCAAGGAGCCGAATCAAAATATTGAACATTATCAATCACATTACCAAAGGCATCCACAAGAATAAGATTTTGAGATTTATTAGATAAATTTCTAGTATATTGCCCAAAAGCTGCAAACCCATTTTGAGCCTGAAATACTGTTGAATTAGAACATAAATACAAACTGGTATTTCCAGAAATAGTTGAATTATATGGAAATTGATACGTTAATCCCAGTTCTTTAAAATAAATTCCCGAAAGATTTACCGTTGCCGAACCTGTATTTGTAATTTCTATAAATTCTTGGTCATTACTGACCGGAAAACTAACAGAAGTAGCAGGATTATAATTAATTTTAGTAATAACAAGAGGCGGAACGACTACATTGTTACATGCTGAATAGCCTCCCAATTGCGATGTCATCCAAGCAATTCGATCAACAATAAATGTTTTAAGATTTGCAATTTCTTGAGGATTATTGGGTATGGTATTCCATTTTTGATTTTCACGAACCATAGCTTCGTTTATCAATGCGATAGTATTATCAATAAAAGTATTTAAAAACGCAGCGTTCATAGGTTGTCCAGTTTGCGTCAATTGATGAAAACGTTTAGACAAATAACATTTAAAGGTTGGATTATTAAATAAATCTGTCCAAAAAGGTGAACCCTCTTTATCAGGTTCAACTTTTAAAAAAGTTTATTATGATTCAATTCTTGGTAGACCTGTATCTAAATTTATTCAAGCGGAAGATTTAGTAGTTCCTTATAC
>CAISUR010000622.1 GCA_903888655.1 uncultured Bacteroidota bacterium
AAACAGAACGCAAACGAAAAACATAAAAAAAACATAAAAAAAGGAAAGAGTTTTGCTGACGCAAAACTTTTTCCTTTAAAGTATCAACAAGAAATTGAATATTTAAAATCATAAAAATTAACTGCTTTTATTTTATAACAATAAAAACTAAAATAAAACAAATAACTAACCTTTCGGTTAGCCATTTATTTTATTATCAGTGTTGTAAGAAAAAAAAAGTTTTTTTATTTTTGGGTTATTATTAATCTTTAAAACAACTTATTATGGCATCAACATCAGAAACAGGACATGCAAAAAACGTTGCAAACTTTCAAGATTTAATCTCATTCGTAACAGGTTACGGAGCAACGTACAATCCAACCAAAAACGCGCTAAAGTTGCCACAACTTACAGCGTTGTACACAGCATCACAAGCTACTTTAGCCGATGTGGTTACTAAAAACACAATCTACAACAACAAAGTAAACGAACGGGTTGTGGCATTCAAAGATTTAAAATCATTATCAACTAGATTGATAAATGCATTTCAAACAACCGATGCAACGTCTCAAAAAGTTGCTGATGCAAAAGCATTCAACAAAAAAATGCAAGGCATCAGAGCAAAGGCCGTTGAAACATCAAACGACCCCAACACACCAGCTCCAAAAACAATTTCAACAAGTCAGCAATCTTACGACCAACAAATTCAGCATTTAGCGGGTATTATTTCAGTGTTACAATCCGAACCAAGTTACACACCAAACGAAAACGATTTGAAAATCGCCACCTTAACAGCAAAACAAGCCGACCTAACCACTAAAAATAGCGCTGTTGCAACGGCATACACCAACGTAAGCAATTCAAGAATTGCACGAGATACTACAATTTACGGTACAGACACAGGATTATTTGACATCGCAACAGAAGTTAAAAAATACGTGAAATCAGTTTTTGGTGCAAGAAGTCCACAATTTAAACAAATACAAGGCATAGAATTCACCAAGAAAAAGAAATAACAAAACTTAAAATATAAATATGACAAGCGTAAACATAAAACTACCTACCCTATTTATATATATTGCTACCGCAATACTATGTAGCTGCTTCGCAGTTATATAAATTCCTTCCGCATTTATAATAATGCTTGTCATATTTATATTAATACCAAGTCGACTTAAATTTATTCCTATCCGATTTATGTTTATTCCTATCCGACTTATATTTATTCCTATCCGATTTATATTTATTCCAATCCGATTTATATTTATAGCATTCTAACTTACATAAATAGCAATCCGAACTACCCCCGTTTGTGCACAGATCCTTTGAAGTTCGAATTGATTTGTTTTAAAAATAAGTAAAACAACCAAAAGCTATACCCCTACCAAGTTGTAGTTTAGTATTCGTTTTGTGTTGTAGGTCAACCATTGTTGAAAAACAATGCAATGAAACTTTTTAATAACTAACCAACATTTGTATCCAGAACGAACTTAAATAAAAGAACACAAGAACTTATCTGTGATAAAAGTTCCCCTTGACATAGCATATTTTTGTGTACTTCATTAACAGTAAAAAAAGCAGACCTATAAGCCGGATTCTGTTCAAATCTTATTATTAAAAACAAGAAAAGACCTTATCATTTATCTAGTCTCGCCGTTACCAACGAGATCCATCTTTCTACCCTTCGACAACGGACGAGTAATCCTTAAATGTCGATATACTTGAAATTTCACCGCATAGAGTTTACCTGGTTTCACTACAGCATTACCTGTACCTGCTTTCTGTTGCACTTGTCCTTTTTTGATTGCTCAAAACGACGGATGTTATCCGCTATGCTACTCTTTGGTGTCCGGACTTTCCTCTCTTTCATCCTAAAAACGAAACAGCGATAAGGCGGTCTGCTTGGCAAAGATAAAGATTAATGACGGAGTATTATTAATTAAAAAAACAAATCGTTTGTAATTCATAAATCGATGAGTTGTCCTTGTTATTTGAATTTTAAGTGTTAAATAAATTTCAAAATAATAAAAAAGCATACTTTTGAAAAAAAAAGAATGAAATCAACGCTACTTTTATTTGTTTTATTATCGTTTGCCATCCCTACATTTGTTACTGGACAAGAAATTACCCAAGAAAACGATTTTAAAGTACATCATTATCCGTCGACTATAGCACTAGAGTTTAATCAATCAACACCGCCTTCGAATGTTAAGATTATAAATGTATTAAACAACAAAGAACAATCCATTATTCAAACAACTTCTGCTTCTTATGTAATTAATGAGGTACATCCATCTGACATTTACAAAGTACAATATACTTTAAAAACCAGTAAATCTACAACACCTTTTTGCACCTACATTGCTGCTAAATCGGCGTCTACGGGAGCTATTTCGGTATATTTTAATCACCCTGTTGATGTAACCTATGCACAAACCCAACAAGCCGTCAATTTATCTAATACAGTAAAAGATAAATTGATTACTTATATCAATAACTGTGTTGCCACTCTTGATATTGCTGTCTATGATTCTTATTCTCCATCTGCAACAACCGGCATAGCGGGAGCTATTAATGCCGCTTATGCTAGAGGAGTTCAAGTGCGTATTATTTATGACGGAAGCACAAGTAGCGTGATGATTCCGTTACTGAATAGTGCCATACCTCGATTGGCGAGTCCCACAACTTCTGCTTACGGTATCATGCACAACAAATTTGTTATTTTTGATGCCAATAGTACCGATCCAACCCTTCCATTAGTTTGGACTGGCTCGACCAATTGGACAACCGCTCAAATAGATGGTCCCGATAAAAATAGTGTCATCACCATTCAAGATCAATCGTTGGCATTGGCATACAAAATTGAATTTGAAGAAATGTGGGGAAGTAACACAGTAACACCTGATACTACTAATTCTAAATTTGGTCCCTACAAATCTGATAATACGCCTCATAATTTTGTGATTGGCGGTAAAACAGTTCAAAGTTATTTTAGTCCATCGGATGGTACCACTGCCAAGATCGTTACAGCCATTAATTCTGCAAATTCAGATATTGAAGCGGCTGTAATGGACATAACAAGAACTGATTGTAGTGGTGCTATCAATTCAAGATATAATAGTGGTGTGACTAATAGTAATGTTTTAGTTGACAGTCAAAATCCATCTGGAAATCAGATCACAACGCTACAAAATACATTATCTACAAATCGTGCTAAAGTCTATAGTGGTAGCGGCATAATGCATCATAAATTTATGGTTGTGGATAATTATAATGCATCATCAGATCCTTTAGTTTTGGTAGGCTCTCATAATTGGAGTACCTCGGCTGAAACTAAAAACGATGAAAACACCTTGATAGTTCATGACGCCAATATCGCTAATCAATATTATCAGGCATTTGCTTATCTATTTCAATTAGCAGGAGGCGTGATTACCCCTTCGCTCTCAATTAGTGCAGAAACCTATCACGATAGTACACTTAGAATATATCCGAATCCGAATCGTGGAGTTTTGAAATTAAAGTCAAATCAAATCATTGACAATTTAGAAATTACTTTGTATGATGTATTAGGAAATAAAATCATGAACACTACATCTTTTAATAACTTTTCTGAAAACACATTAGACATCAGTAATCAACCTCATGGTATCTATTTTGTTGAAGCCAATTGTGATGGTGTTGTGGCTCATTTTAAAATTATGAAAGAGTAAATTAGCAAAATTTTCACTCATGAAACTCGTTTTTGCCTCCAACAATACTAATAAAATAAAAGAAATTCAACAATTAGTTCCTGCCTCCATTCAAATCGTGAGTTTGCAAGATATTGGTTGCAGTGAAGACATACCTGAAACTGCACTAACTATAGAAGGAAATGCCATTTTAAAAGCCAATTATGTGACCGAAAAATATGGTCTCAATTGCTTTGCTGATGATTCTGGTTTGGAAGTTGCAATTTTGAATGGTGCTCCTGGAGTACATTCGGCTCGATATGCTGGAACATCCAAAAATGATGATGACAACATGAATAAATTATTGTTTACTTTAAAAAATGAAACCCATAGAAATGCTAATTTTAAAACCGTTATTTGTCTAAACGTTGATGGAAATCAACAGCTCTTTACAGGTAAAATTTTTGGCGAGATTTGTACCGAAAAAAAAGGTTCTAACGGATTTGGCTATGATCCTATTTTCGTAGCAGATGGATATACCAAAACTTTTGCAGAACTTACCATGGTAGAAAAATCCGAAATTAGTCATCGAGGACAAGCCGTAAGACAATTGGTTTCTTTTCTTTCTAATTATACTGATCAAACAGATAGATAAGTGATGCCATCGTTGCGGCTCCAAGTTCTAATTCCCTTTTGTTGACCGCATCAAACGTATCATTTGCGGCATGATGGTAATCGAAATATCGTTGTGAATCGGGATGTAAACCAACTTTGGTAATTTGAGGTGATTCAATAGGCTCAATATCTGTACCCGAATGTCCTTTTTCAAAAATGTGTATTAAATAGGGTTCAAATAGTTTTTTCCAACCTGAAATTTTGGTAAAACTTGCAGCATCCGATTCTATTGAAAACCCACGTGGTGAAAATCCACCCGAATCACTTTCCATAGCAAAAATGTGATTCTCCCTCTTTTCTTTGGCTATTTGGGCATATTTGTCTCCTCCTCTAACACCGTTTTCTTCGTTCATAAACAACACAACTCTAATGGTGTTTTTGGGTTTGTACTGTAGCTTTTTGAATAATTCTAAAACCGCCATACTTTGCATACAGCCCGCTCCGTCGTCCTGCGATCCATCGCCTAAGTCCCAAGAATCTAGATGACCGCCCACTACCATAATGCGCTCGGGATGTTCGGTACCTTTAATTTCTCCAATAACATTGTAAGATAGCACATCATCCAATTGCTCACAAGATTGCTTAAAGTACATTTTTGCATTTGGACGGTCTTTAAGAAGCTTGCTCAATGCCTCTGCTCCATTGGTTGAAATAGCTGCAGCAGGAATACGTTCTTGTTGGGGCGTATCTTTATAATTTGTCATTCCAGTGTGAGGAAAGTCGTCTAAACGCAAATTCATGGAGCGAACAATAACAGCAACAGCCCCTAATTTGCCTGCCTCTCTGGCTCCTGATGAACGTTGATCGACACAATTTCCATAAGCATTCATGGTTTCAATAAATTCTGGATTCATCGGTCGGTTAAAGAAAATGATGTTTCCTTTTACTTTTTCAGTTCCTAGTGCTTTCAATTCGTCTAAACTTTTCACCTCAATAACTTTGGCAGTCACTCCCTTTGTTGGGGTAGCCACCGATAATCCCAAAGCACATATAGGAAAGGAGATTTTATTTTTACCTAGTTGAACATAAGCTACTTCTTTTTCGCCACGCACCCATTTTGGCACCATTACTTCTTGAAGATAGACATTGTCTAATCCTAAAGTCTCAAGTTGTTGTTTAGTATAGCGTACGCCTTGCTCTGCTCCTTTTGAACCTGATAATCGTTGGCCAACTTTATTGGACAAATCATCCAACCAATGGTAGCAAGAGCTTTCGGTTAAAGCTGATTTGTAGATTTGCTTTAACATCGCTTCATCACTGGTTTGTGAAAAGAATATGGTGGATTGCAACAACAGTAAAAAGGTGATTTTTTTCATTATAATTTAATTTCCTCCAAAAATAAATCAAAAATGTTTTGGTTTGACAATATTATTTCATTTACTTTGCATCTCAAAGTACTTTACTATGGAGACAAAAGATTATTTAAAAGATATTCAAGACATTAAAGAAATGATGTCAAAATCCTCGCAATTTCTTTCTTTAAGTGGTTTATCTGGTGTCCTTGCGGGCATCTATGCCCTGATAGGCGCTTTTGTGGCAAAAAGTATTCTTCCCTCTTGCAACAAAATTGGATACGAATTGAGTCGTGAAACATTTACTTTAACCGAACAAGAAATAACAATAAAATTATTCCTAATCGCAATTGCTGTAATTGTTTTATCTATTATAACAGGAATACTTTTAAGTGCTTCTAAAGCTAAAAAACAAAAAGAAAGCCTTTGGAATGAATCTTCCAAACGTTTATTAATAAACTTTGGAATCCCTTTAATTACAGGTGGTATATTTTCCTTACTCCTATTGCAAAAAGAATATTATGGAATCATTGCTCCAATAACTCTTCTATTTTATGGAATGGGTTGCATAAATGCAAGTAAATATACTTTTAGAGATGTAAAATATTTGGGGATTACATTAATTATATTAGGATTATTTGCTGCTTACTTTATTGGATATGGACTATTATTTTGGGCACTTGGATTTGGTGTGAGTCATATTATTTATGGCACTATGATGTATCTTAAATATGATAGAAATTAATGTAACAAGGTTTTTTTTGTGCTTATCACTAAAAATAAAATATGAAAACCATCATTCAAAATATTAATAAAGCCTTTGATCACCGAATTCGTTTGGGGATTATGTCAATATTGATGGTTAACGAAAGTGCTGATTTCAATATGTTAAAAGAACTGCTTGGTGTTACAGACGGAAATTTGGCCTCTCATACCAAAGCATTAGAATCTGAGAACTACATTCGAATTGAAAAACAATTTATTGGTAAAAAACCAAACACACGATATATTGCTACAAAAGACGGAAAAAAAGCCTTTAAAGACCATATTGAAGCTCTTGAAAAATTAATTCAAAAAAGCTAACTATTTTTTTATTTATTAACTTTGAAAAACAAAGTACTTTATGACTATAAACAGATTAATTTGTCTAAAAATCTTAAACAAAAAGATTGACACCCGAATGGTTGTATTAACAACAATTTCGACCGTTTTATTACTTCTACGAGTTAAAATCACACATTCAATTTACTTATTATTTTTGCTATGGAATTTATTTTTAGCTATTATTCCCTATGCTATTTCGTTACAAATAAAAAATAACATTTTAATAAAAAGAAATAAATTTTTGAAATTGATTTATTACTTTTTGTGGTTAGGCTTTTTTCCAAACACATTCTATTTAATCACCGATTTCGTTCACCTATATCATTCAAGTAGCCGACAATTTATATTTGACGCTATTTTACTATCTACGTTTACAATAGCAGGTTTCTACATCGGAATTGCTTCTATGAATCATATTCACACCATCTTAAAATCTAAATACTCTTATAGAATTTCAGTGTTCATTATGATAATTATATGCTATTCCTGTGCTTTTGGCATTTATCTCGGAAGAATTCTTCGTTTTAATAGCTGGGATATCATTTGCAATCCTATCGAACTTATCCAATCCATCATCAATTGCATTTCTATTTCAGATTCGTATGTTTTTACTGTGGTATTAGGCACATTGATTTTGATACTCTATCTAATAATTCACAATAAAAAAAAATCAACCTATGGAACTTAATTATAATTTTAAACAATTCCCTTTTTCAACACAACTCGCACTTTTTTGCTTTTGTATTGGGACAATACTTTTGGTTTTATTCTTTGTACTTCCCGAAAATGATGGTATAGTAATAACAGGATTATTCTTTGTGATTTTTGCTGTTTTCTTCAATGCAATAGTGCTTCTGAATTTAATGTACCAATGGGCAACAATTCCAAAAGAAAGGGAAAATACTTCTATTAAAATTGTAATTCTATTGTCAAATGTACCGATTACAATTCTCTATCTTTTTTTAATAACCTACAAAGTAAAAAACAATTCACCTTTTTAAAAATAAATTTAAATCAACACATTATGGAAAATCAAGAAGTAGAAACATCACAAAGTATCTTTCAAACAACAACCGCAAAAATGATTATGGTAGGACTGTTAACTCTAGTCTTACTCATTCCGTTAAGTTTTGTACAAGACTTAATTAAAGAAAGAAGCAATCGACAAAAAGAAGTAATTTCTGAAACAACCTCTAAATGGGGAGAGAGCGTTTATTTTTATGGACCAATTTTAAAAATACCTTATAAAGATCCTATCACCTTGCGAATGGAAAATGCCTATTTTTTTCCCGAGCAATTAACAAACAATTCATCGACTGAAATAAAAACACCATTACAACGCAATATATACAAATCAAATGTATATACAACCAAAATGCAGTTTTCAGGAAACTATGTCGAACCCAATTTTAATAAGAAAAACATCCCCTCTGAAAATATATATTGGAATAAAGCTTCAATCATAATAAGAACTACCAATCTTAAAAGTGTAAATGACG
>CAISUR010000623.1 GCA_903888655.1 uncultured Bacteroidota bacterium
AGATGTTTTAGATTATAACAAACGATTTGATGGAAGCATTAAAGATAAAAAAGATTTTTATCAAAATCCTCAAGACTATACTTCAAATTTCGGAAGATTTTCTGAAGTAGCTGATATTTATATGGCAGGACATTTTCATGGAAATGGCGCGCCAGATATTCTTACTCGTGAAATGTTGCAATCGCCAAAAAATAAAATTCAAGTAGTAGCAGATATTTCTTGTGATGTTGATGGACCAATTGCTTGTACAATAAAAGCTTCTACAATTGCCGATCCATTTTTTGGATATTTGCCAAGTCAAGGCACTGAAGTTCCCTATACACATCCTGGTTCCATATTGGTAATGTCCGTCGATAATTTACCATGCGAATTACCCAAAGATGCTAGTGAAGGTTTTGGAGAAATGTTTATGGAACATGTAATTCCGGCCTTTTTTAATGGTGATAAGGATGAAATTCTACAAAGAGCAAAGATGACTGAAAATGGAAAATTAACCAGTCGATTCCAATATTTGCAAGAATATGTTGATGGACAGTTGGTTTAAAATCGTAATTAAAATATAGTAATATATATGTTAACGTACTTTTCAAATTCTTGTTCTCAAAAAATAGCTGTTAATTTTTAATGGATAACTAATTTCTTTTAACATTTTATATTGATGGGTTTGCAATAAATTTGTTCAGAATTTTAACAAAATTATGAATAAAGAAATACATCCTCCGGTAGCAAAAATTATCCCGTTTGAAATAGAAAAACACGGTCATGTGCGCATCGACAATTATTATTGGTTAAACAATCGCGAAAATCCCGAAGTTATTGATTATCTCAATCAGGAGAATGAATATTACGAAAAATCAACCCAACATACCAAACAATTTCAACAAGTATTGTTTGATGAAATGAAATCAAGGATTAAGGAAGATGATGAGTCTGTTCCTTATTTCTATAATGGTTATTTTTACATTACAAAATTTGAAACTGGTAAGAATTACCCCATTTACTCTCGTAAAAAAGGAAGTTTAAATGCTGCAGAAGAAATTATTTTTGATTGTAATCAAATGGCTGAGGGTCACAGCTATTTTAATCTAAATGGAATTAGCATCAGCGAAGATAATAAGTGGGTTTCATTTGGTATAGACACGGTTTCACGGCGACAATATACCATTCAAATAAAAAATTTAGAAACCAATGAAATTCTGCCATTAAAAATTGAAAATACTACTGGTGGTGCCACATGGGCAAATGATAATTGCACTATTTTTTATTCTAGAAAAGATGAAGTTACGCTTCGTCCCGATAGAATTTTCAAACATAAATTAGGTTCAAATCCATCTGATGATGTATTGGTTTATTTTGAAAAAGATGATACTTTTAATGTCTCTATTTATAAATCGAAATCAAAAAAATATCTTATAATTTCGTCAGAAAGTACTTTGACTTCCGAATATCAAATTCTTTTAGCATCTACTCCTGATGAAAAATTTAAGGTGTTTCAAAAGCGAACACGTGCATTAGAATATTCCATCTCTCATTATAAAGATAGATTTTATGTTGTAACTAATAAAGATCATGCAACCAATTTCAAATTGATGAGCACGCCAGAATATAAAACTTCTAAAGAAAATTGGGTTGATGTAATTCCGCATCGTGAAGACGTTTTATTGGAAGGCATTGATATTTTTAAAGATTATTTGGTGGTTTCGGAACGTTCTAATGGTTTAAATAAAATCAAAATTATTCCATGGAATGGGAGTGAAGCCTATTATTTACCATTTGATATTGAAACCTATACAGCAGAAACTACAACCAATATTGACTTTGATACCGAAATTTTGAGATATGTATATCAATCTATGGCTACACCGAGTTCGGTCATAGATTTTAATATGCGTACTAAAGAAAAAATGGTTCTTAAAGAGCAGCAAGTACTTGGAGGA
>CAISUR010000624.1 GCA_903888655.1 uncultured Bacteroidota bacterium
CATCATATTCTGTGGTGAATTTTACATCAACAGAATCTTTATTGGTTAATTTCATTTTCGTTTCATCCCATTTTATGATGGGAATCGTTGAATTTATAGCAAAAGTGTTCCTGAAATGCAATGTTCCACTATCATCTGCCGAATAACCCAATGAGTCTTTTTTCTGCGTTTTAACTTTTAAAGCAAATGTTTTTTTGAACTTATTTTTTGATACATCAATGCTCAAAGAATCATCCTTAACGGCTTTGAACCAAACTTGTAAAGAATCTTTTCTTGGCAGTTTGGTCATGATAAAAGGCAAATTTTCGCCATTTTTCTTGAGGTTTATCGTTACATCTTTTGCATTTCCTTCATATCCCATGGTGAATTTTCCTGCCGATGCTTGGGTAACATTTAGTGCTTTAAATGGTAGCTCTTCTTTAAATAATTCTAGTTGGTATAAAGTGTCGTTTGGGATAGTTATGAAATCTTTCATAAAACCAATTTTGTCTGTTTTTGGATCAAATTTATTATTTCCATTAACATCTTTTATGGCAACAAGTTTATACTTTCCTTGTTTTAGATTTTCTAATTTCACTAATTTCAAACTGTCTAAAGTATTAGTTATATATCTAGGAACTTGTTTGTAAATAATAGAATCATTGTATTTTTCATTGTATTCATAAAGCATAACCGACACAAAATTATCCGTTTTGCGATTGATGGCATCTTTTATTTTAATGCCCAATTTCAAAGAATCAATGAAGTTTCCGGTTGAAAAAACAAATTTGAATTGCTCGTAGGGATTTCCTTCGTTATTATCCTGAATACTTGTCCCGAAATTGAAACTATAAGTCGTATTGGGAAGTAATGTATCTTTAATTTTTATACTAACCGTTTTACTGGCGTTATAAGGTAAAATATCGGGCTGCTTCTTCATTGGTGGTGAAATGATCAGCTGTTTGTTTACATTTTTCAACTTTACAAATTCATCAAAATTTAATTTAATTTCTTTTCCATTAAAATTGGTCGAGAAGTTTTTAGGGAAACTACTAACCATTTTAGGGGCAATAGTGTCTTTTTTGCCACCAGTAATGATGCCTTTTTTGGCACAACCAATTACCATAAATAATGAAAGTAGAATAAAATATTTAGAATAACTTTTTTGCATCAGTAAATTTTTTCTTAAGGCAAAATAACAATTATATTTAGAGGAAACGAAATGTTTTTATGTATTATTAACTAAAAAGCATTACTGCGTCATTGCCATACATACAATACTAACTTTTGCTCCAGGAATTTTCATCAATTCTCTACAACAAGATTCTAACGTTGATCCTGTTGTAATAACATCATCTATCAATAAAAAATGTTTATTATGGTGACTTTCGTCAAATTGTACTCCGAAAATGCTTGTGGTAACGTCACTTCTGCCTAAAAAAGTTTTTTTTGTTTGTGTTTTTGAATACACATTGCGCTCTAAAATAGTTTCATTATAAGGTACATTCAAACTTTTTGACAAGGCCTCTCCAAAAGAAGTCACTTGATTATAACCCCGTTCTTTCAATCGTTTTTTGTGCAATGGCACCGGAATTATATAATCAGCATCCTTAAGTTCTTCAACAAATAGGAGTTCTTCGGCATACCAAAAACCAATTACGGCACCAATTTCTTGATGTCCTTTGTATTTCAATTTGTGAATCATTTCTTGAACAATTCCTTTTTTATGAAAATAGAACAATGCCGCCGCAAATTCAAGGTCAATTCTTCCATAAAATTTACTAAAAGCCTCGTTGTTTTTAGTCTTATGATGATTCGTTAACGGAATTTCATGCCGACAAGAAGTACAAATAACATTTTCATCCGACAATAGAAACGAATTACAACCAGCACAAGCTTTCGGAAAAAATAAATTTATAAGACTTTGAATCATCAAAAAACGTATTTAATTCCATAAAAATATAAAAATCAATCATTCGATGGAAATTTATATGAAATTTTAAATTCACTTTTCTATTTTTGCAGTATTATGGCAAAACAAGAAGATATTTTTAAAAATGTAGTTTCGCATGCAAAGGAGTACGGTTTTATTTTTCCGTCAAGCGAAATTTACGATGGTTTAAGCGCGGTATATGATTATGCGCAAAATGGCGTTGAATTAAAGAAAAACATTCGTGAATATTGGTGGCGCGCTATGGTGCAAATGCACGAAAATATTGTGGGGCTTGACGCTGCAATTTTGATGCACCCAACGACTTGGAAAGCTTCGGGTCACGTAGATGCTTTCAACGACCCATTGATTGACAATAAAGATTCCAAAAAAAGATATAGAGCCGACGTTTTAATTGAGGATTATGCCGAAAAATTAAATCTAAAAGCTAAAAAAGAAATCGAAAAAGCAAGAGAACGTTTTGGAGATTCTTTTGATGAAGAACAATACAAAACAACCAATCCTCGTGTGATGGGATATCTTTCTAAAGAAAGAGAAATCCTTGAAAGAATGGGTCGTTCGCTAGGAAATGGTGATTTAGACGATGTAAAAGCTTTAATCGAAGAACTAGAAATTGCCGATCCAGAAACAGGTTCACGAAATTGGACCGATGTAAAGCAATTCAACTTAATGTTTGGTACAAAACTAGGTGCTTCTGCCGAGAATGCCATGGATTTATACCTTCGCCCAGAAACAGCACAAGGAATTTTTGTAAATTTCTTAAACGTTCAAAAAACTGGCAGAATGAAAATTCCTTTTGGAATTGCGCAAACGGGTAAAGCATTTAGAAATGAGATTGTGGCAAGACAATTTATTTTTCGTATGCGAGAATTTGAACAAATGGAAATGCAATTCTTTGTGAAGCCAGGCGAAGAAATGAAATGGTATGAATACTGGAAAGAGACTCGATTGAAATGGCATTTGTCATTAGGTTTAGGGGCAGCAAATTACCGTTTTCATGATCACGAAAAATTAGCACATTATGCTAATGCAGCTGCCGATATTGAATTCAATTTTCCTTTTGGATTTAAAGAATTAGAAGGAATTCACTCAAGAACTGACTTCGATTTGAAAGCACACGAACAATTTTCTGGTAAAAAACTGCAATATTTTGACACAGAAACCAATTCCAATTATGTTCCGTATGTGGTAGAAACATCGGTTGGTTTGGATAGAATGTTTTTGTCGATTTTTGCAACATCATTGCAAGAAGAAACGTTAGAAGACGGTTCAACACGAACTGTTTTACGTTTGCCATCTGTTTTAGCACCAACAAAAGCAGCCGTTTTGCCATTAGTTAAAAAAGACGGACTTCCAGAAGTGGCTCAAAGTATCATTGATGAATTAAAATGGGATTTCAATGTAGCTTATGATGAGAAAGATGCTGTGGGAAGACGTTATAGAAGACAAGATGCCTTGGGAACTCCATTTTGTATTACAGTAGATCATCAAACATTAGAAGATAAAACAGTAACCATTCGTCATAGAGATTCTATGAAACAAGATCGAGTGGCTATTTCTGAATTACGTGGAATTATCAACGAAGAAGTTTCTATGAGAAATTGGTTGATGAGAACAATTTAATCGGAAGCGGTTGTTAATTTAACAATCGCTTTTTTTTACTTTTATAATTAATAAAAAAAAGAATTTCAGGAAAAAGGTTGTTAATAACCCAAAAAAACAATTTTTTAAATAGAGATCATCAGAAACTCATAAAATACTAACTGTTTTCACA
>CAISUR010000625.1 GCA_903888655.1 uncultured Bacteroidota bacterium
CATCATATTCTCCCAAAGTTACCGCATCTGCAATAAACGATCTGTCACCAATTTCAAGCAAAGGGTGCGTTACATTACTAGCGGTTGAAATTTCAGTATTATTCCCAATTTTTGCACCAAGAGCTCTGAAATATTTTGAAATAAAAATGGTAGCATACATTGGATGCAATACTATTAAAGAAAGTGAGTTTAATTGTTCAACAAACCATTTCTTTACATATACTCTGCTATAAACAGAATAAATACCTGGTTTGATATCTTTTTGAAGTAGTTTACATATTATAATGTTTAAAGAGGCAAACATTAAGATGTAAATCGCGCTCAATATAGGAGTTATCCACAAATAATAAAACTCAAATTCACCAGCTGCATTATCTAATTCAGTGATTGCAATTATTGTTGGAATTAGAGGGATTAAAATGAAAATAGGAAATAGTAACAATAATATTGAATACAATAACTTATGATAAAACAGTCTCTTTTTAGTAACTTCAAGTGGTATAGTAAAATCGTTTTCATTTCTAGTTTCTACTAATTTCGAGGGGCTTCCTTTCCATATTTCGGCATAACCAATGGTTTTGTTTTGTTCTAAAAGGCTTAAATCTTGCAATTCACCCCAATCTTCAATAGTTGAATTTCCCTCTAAAACAGAACCACTCCCGATATAAGCATGGTTGCCAATAGTAATTTTTGATAAAATAAAATAGCCATTTTCAATCACGGCGTTATCTAAAACAACGTTAGAACTAATACTGACATCTTTTTTTATAGTTATTAAATCTTCTGCTCCAATAGTCATGGAACTTAACTGGGCATCTTCTTCAATATTCACGCCCATTAATCGCATATAAATTGGATACAATGGAGTTCCATTCAAAAATTGTGTAGGAACAATTTTTTGGAAGGTATTGACAAACCACCATCTAAAATAATAACTGCCCCAAAGGGGGTATGTCCCTTCTTTATATTTTCCAATGACAATCCATTTAATAGCAATTCCTAATCCAATGTACAGAGGAGGAATGATGCAAAACATAATGAAAGCAACAATAGCAGCAGTAAAATGGCTTTCCTTATCTAATAAAGTAAAGTAATAAGCTAAATAGGGAATAAAGATTTCGGAAGCTAAAAATCCAAATATAATAATAAGAGAAAAGGTTTGTGCCAACCAGCAACAATAATAATTCCAGTTAGAAACTTTTGTAAATTCTTTTTTGGTTTTATTTTCTGTGTTAACTTCAACGTCCCATTTTTTTATCAAATTGGACAAGGGTCTACATTGATAGACATCTTTTAGAGAGGCATGTGTTACTTTCCCTTCATCTCGCATTTTACTCACAAAAGAAGCTGCTAACAATGAATGTCCACCCAAATCAGTAAAGAAGTCATTTTCTAGATTAATATTCTCTTTAATAAAAATATTTTTTAATATTTTGACGGTTTTGGTTTCGATAGAATCCGATTCTGAAATAGTGTTTTCACTTGAGGAATTGGCAAAATAGTTGGTAGGTATTGGTAATTGCTTTCGGTCAATTTTACCACTCGATAGTCTCGGTAATTCATCCAACTTAACTATTGTTAATGGAACCATGTAGGACGGCAATTTTAACGATAATTGTTCTTTGATGAAAATCTCATCAAAAACGAAATCCTTACTAACCACCACATAACCTGTTAATTGTTCTTGATTATTAGCATCTTTTTTTAAAGCAACAGCAGCTTGAAGAATTCCGATTTGGTCATTTAATAAACTTTCAATTTCACCTAATTCAATTCGGAAACCTCTTAATTTAACTTGATTATCAATTCGCCCAATAAAATGAATGTTTCGATCTTCGTCCATGTAGGTCGCATCGCCAGTTCTATAGAGCATTGTTCCAGGTAAGGTTTGTAAAGAATCATTTTTAGGGAGGAACTTTTCTTTGGTTAAAGTTTCTAAATTCAAATAACCATTGCTTACTCCAATTCCAGTTACAATTAATTCACCCGGTTGACCAATGGCAACAGGTTGCATATCTTCATTAACCACAGCAAGTCCATAATTAGGAAGTGGTTTTCCAATCGTAATCATATCGCCTTTCTCTAATTTGGCGAAAGTAGCACTTACCGTTGTTTCGGTGGGACCATACGAATTATAAAAATCTCGTCCTTGTTTTGCCCATTTATTTAGTACTTGTGGCGTGCATGCCTCTCCACCGGCATTGATGATTCGTAATTTAGGTAAATCAATAGCTTCCATCACGGCCAATAAACTTGGTACAGCATGAAGCACCGTAATGTCATTTTCTAATAAAATCGTACTTAATTCATCTATCGATTTTGAGGTAACACTATCTGCAATCCATAGCGAAGCTCCAACCAAATAGCTTACCCATGTTTCTTCACACCACATATCAAAGGACACAGAAAACCCTTGATATACTTTGTCATTTTCATTGACGTTAAGAAGTGAATTTTCTGAACGAATTAAATGACAAATATTTCTGTTTGTAATGGGAATTCCTTTTGGTTTCCCCGTACTTCCTGAAGTAAATAAAACATAAGCATAGGTGTCCGGATCAAGAGTTACAGACTCTAATTCAGTATGCCCTTCCTCAAATGTTATTTCATTGATAACCGTGCAAGAATGATTAAAAGGTCTTGATGTAATTATATAATTAGATTGAATATC
>CAISUR010000626.1 GCA_903888655.1 uncultured Bacteroidota bacterium
AGGAAATAAAAATGAAGAAATGGGTTTTTAGTTTGTCAATTTTATTTAATTTGATTTTCTGTTGTTTGTTGTTTGGTGTTTTCATAATATTTCAAAAGTACTAATTTTTGAAAATACTCTCTTAATTTTTGATTAAATCAGTACACTTTTTGCTGAAGATATACAGATGTCATATAATTTCTATTCATTCTATTGGGCTAATAGTGTTGAGTTGAAAGATTTATACTAACAACTTATAGTTCGGTAAAGTTTTCCAATCAAAGGCTATGTAAATGTCTCCTGACTTTGCCAGTACAGTGCTAAAAAACACTTTGTGTATTGGGTTGTTAGTAAGCAGTTGGTAAAGTAGTAAACAAAACTACAAACTAATAAAAGGTATCTACATCCACACAGTCACCCTCTTCTTTGGAGAGGGCTGGGATGAGGAAGAGATTCCATTTAATATTTGCTAAACTTATTATTTTGCTAAATATAAAATAACAATGTTTTAAGGATAATACATTGCAATTTAGGTATCTTTGCCTCATGAATTTCAAAAAGCACATCAGTCTTTTCTTAGCAGTTTTTTTGTTGGTTTCCAACATGGGACTTGCTTTTACGATACATTATTGTGATAATGAAATTGCTTCTGTTTCAATAAATAGAGCATCCAATTCTCAAGAAATTGAGAAAGATTGTTGCGGAATCGTTGAAAAAGAATCCAAATGTTGCAAAAATAAAATCATAAAATCCCAAGAGAAATCAGACCAAATTACGGTTAGAATAATGGCTCTAGATGCCAACTATGAAGTGTTTTGTAATGATTGGAAGCCTGTTGTTTTTTCAAATGAGATTCATTGCAACCAGAGTGAACTTCCGAGCTATTATTGCGATGCCCATGCACCGCCATTATACCTTTTGTACAGCCAATATACCTTTTACGCCTGATTTAATTTGAATTCAGTTGCGATTCTCATGTTTACCAGAGAGAATCATTTGACTTAGAATTAATTTTAAATTAGTAACAATGAAAAAAACAGCATTATACTTACTGCTGCTATTTTCGACTATAACTTTTTCTCAAAAAACATTAGAAGAAGTTAAAGTAGAAAGTACCAAAAAAGGAATACAAAAATCACTAACGAAAACCGCTAATACTACCGTAGTTTCTAGCAAAGAATTACTCAAAGCTGCTTGTTGCAATTTGGCAGAAAGCTTTGAAACCAATCCTTCTATAGATGTCAGTTTTTCGGATGCGTTGACTGGAACCAAGCAAATAAAAATGTTGGGGTTGACCTCGCCCTATTTAATGATAACTGAAGAAAATATCCCTTCGGTTAGAGGTGCTTCGCAAGTCTACGGATTATCCTTTACTCCAGGAACTTGGGTAGAAAGCATCCAAATCACTAAAGGAGCTGGAAGTGTTGTTAATGGCTACGAAAGCATTTCGGGGCAAATCAACACTGAATTGATTAAACCCTTAAAAGACATTCCGTTTTTCTTAAATACGTACGGCTCTACTGATTCTCGATTGGAATTGAATACGCATTTCAATAAAAGAATTTCCGATCATTGGGCAACGAGTGTATTCCTTCACGGAAATGAACGCTCTGCTAAAAATGATATGAATCACGACGGATTTTTAGACAGTCCGTTGGGGAAACAACTTAATGCAGTCAACCGCTGGCAATATTCCAATCCAGAAACGGGTTGGGTTTCTTTCGTTAGTTTTAAGTATATGAAAGATGAAAAACAAACCGGGCAATTGGAGTTTGATAAGAACCGAGATAAATTCACTACCAAGTATTGGGGATCCGAAATTAATACCAACCGTTTTGATATTACATCAAAAGTAGGTTATGTTTTTAAAGACATGCCGTATCAAAGTATGGGGTTTCAAAATGCCTATAGCAACCACAATCAAGATTCTTACTTTGGACTGAATCAATACAACATCAAGCAACAAAGTTACTATTCAAATTTCATTTTCAATTCCATAATCAATAATACAAGACACAAATTTGTAACAGGTTTAAATTTTACTTACGATAAATATACAGAGTTTGTCAATCTGGTTGATGTTAGTAGAATTGATAATTCATTGGGAACTTATTTTGAATATACCTATGATACTAATGACAAATTCAGTTTGATTTTGGGTGGGAGACTAGATTATCATAACCGTTTAGGAGTTTTTGCAACACCAAGAGTTCATGTACGATACAATCCATGGGAAAAGGGAGTGATTCGATTTTCTGCCGGAAGGGGAAAACGTGCCGCCAATATTTTTGCCGAAAATCAACAACTTTTTGCCAGTTCCCGCGTGTTTTCTGTTTTGGATACTAACGGAAAAATATATGGATTGAATCCAGAAATTGCTTGGAATTATGGAATTAGTTTTACTCAAAATTTCAAATTATTTGGAAAATCAGCCGATATTACTTTAGATTGCTATCGAACCGATTTTCAAAATCAAGCGATTGTCGATTTGTTTCAATCGCCACAGCAAGTTTTGTTGTACAATCTAAAAGGAAATTCTCATGCCAATAGTTTTCAATTGGATTTCAATTATGAACTTGTTAAGCATTTTAATTTGAGGACTGCCTACAAATATTATGATATTGTTACCGATTATTTATCGGGAAGGTATCAAAGACCGTTACAAGCAAAACATCGATTTTTTGGCAATTTAGAATATGAAACGCACGTTCAATCAAAAGGTCAACAATGGAAGTTTGATTATACGTTCAATTGGCTAGGAAAGCAGCAATTGCCAGATACTGCCAGTAATCCAACGGTTGATCAAATGCCTCAATTCTCGCCATCATTTGCGGTAATGAATGTACAGATTACTAGAACTTTTTCGTCAACTTTTGAAATGTATATTGGAGGAGAGAATGTCGGAAATTATAGGCAAGACAAAGCAATTTTGGGGGCGAATAATCCTTTTGGAGCTACTTTTGATACGTCTATTATTTACGCACCTGTATTTGGTCAAATGTATTATGCAGGATTGCGATTTAAAATAAAATAGAAATCAATGGCAATTTCAACTTCAAAAGTCAATATTAATATCAATAACAATATCAATAACAATATCAATAACAATGACAAGCTCAAGTATGCTTCCTATTATCATCTTGAGCGTAGTCGAGATAACATAAACAAATTCAATAAATAATTAAATTAGAAACAATGAAAAGCACACTATTAGGAATGATGTTACTTTTGATAACTTTTTCCACACAAGCACAAGAGAAAAAAAATAAAAATGCAAAATATACCATTGAAGTTAATGGTAATTGCGATTTATGTAAAAAACGAATTGAGAAAGCTGCCTTTTCGATATCAGGAGTGAAATTGGCAGTTTGGAACGTTGAATCACATCAGTTATCTTTGATTTTAAACGAGGAAAAAGGGACAATTTTAGAAGTAAAAAAAGCCATTGCAAAGGCAGGTCACGATACCGATGAGGTAAAAGCAACCGAATTAGATTATGAAAAGCTACACTCGTGTTGTCAATATGAAAGAAAATAACGTTAATTTAATTGTAGGGAAGCTTAATTATAAGTACTTTCACACGCTTAATTTTATTTAAAATAGTATGACTCATTTTGACTGGAAGCAACTTTTTAACCCCGAGTTCTATATTCTACTAGAAATAGGAGGGATAAAGATAGGGTTATACGTAGTGCTTTTTATCGTTTTTGCAGAAACCGGTTTATTGGCAGGATTTTTCCTTCCAGGAGATAGTTTGCTGTTTCTTTGCGGAATTTATAGTGAATCGTTGATGAAACAATTTTCTACCGGAAGCGATTTTTGGAATGTTACTTTTTTGGCTACACTCATATCCTTAATGGGTATTTCGGGAAATATACTGGGCTATTGGGTCGGTTCAAAAAGTGGTTCTTATTTATTCAAGCGTGAAGATAGCTTCTTTTTTAAGAAAAAATATTTATTCCAATCCAAAGATTTTTTTGAAAAATACGG
>CAISUR010000627.1 GCA_903888655.1 uncultured Bacteroidota bacterium
AATAATTACTTCTTGTCGTGGCTTTTTTTCTTTTTTGATTTTTATAAGCCAGATTGAAAGAGGATAAATGCGCAATTAGAAATTAAAATTTGATAAAATGCAAGTAGATAAAACCACACTTCAAGATATTTCTATCTTTCACCGAGAAGAGGAACAGTCTGTTTTTTATAGGCTTAACAAAACAAAAACTAACGGTGGAAGGGAACATTTGCGTTGGTTATTGTCTAAACCACTAACCAATACCGAGGAAATAATTGACGCACAGCATACCATAAAAGACCTTTGGGCGGCGCATGATACGCTGCCCAAAACAATAACCAACGGCACCATAATGGTGATTGAAAGCTTTTTTGAAACGGCGGTTGAGAATTATCCTACTAGTCCAAATATCTTGAATAGTTTTATCTATAAAGTATTGAATGCAGCCGATTATTCAGTAACAAAATACTCTGCCACACATTTTGTTGGGTTTGTAAAAGACTTAGAATCAATTACTTCAATACTAAAAACAAATACAAAAAGCAAACAGATTGATGCTTGGTGCGAAAAGATAAACATGTTGTTGCAAAGACCTGTGCTTCAAACAGTTTTGCAATGGTCGAGAGATAAAAAACTGTCGCCAACAGACGTGCTTTGGCTTGGTAGCTACCTAAAAAACCATTTTAGGCAACAGGCGATAGCGTTTATTGAAATTTATAATAAGATAGATGCCTACACTAGCCTTGCCCTTGCTTGTAAAGAGAATGATTTTGTTTTTCCTGTTGTAAATGAATTGAAAGAGCCGTTTATAAAGGCGCAAGGATTGTATCATTTGCTGTTGGTGGAGCCAGTTAGTTATGATGTAGAGCTTAATAAAGCAACCAATTTCATGTTTCTCACTGGGGCAAACATGGCTGGGAAGAGTACCTTTATAAAGTCGGTGGGCATCTGTGTTTATCTGGCGCATATTGGGATGGGGGTTCCTGCAGAAAGCATGGAGCTGAGTTTTTTTGATGGATTGTTGACCAATATTCAGGTGGAAGATAACATAATGAAGGGCGAAAGTTACTTTTTTAATGAAGTTCAACGCATAAAAAGGACAGTTGCCAAGATAAGTGACGGCAAGAAATGGGTGATATTGATTGATGAACTTTTTAAAGGCACCAATGTGCAAGATGCCATGAAATGTAGCCTAACAGTGATAGAGGGATTGCATAAAAGTGGGAATGCGCTATTTGTATTATCCACGCATTTGTATGAGATAGCCGAGCCTTTGCAAAAACATACCAATATTGACTTCAGATACTTTGAAACGAGTGTAGAAAATGACCAATTAAAGTTCAGTTATCACCTTCAAAAAGGAGTAAGTAACGACAGGCTTGGATACTTAATCCTGAAACGTGAAGGGGTGATTGAGATGTTAGAAAATTGTTAGGACTTTGATTTTATTTTTACACCTGTACACTAAAAAAATCACGTTAAGAACTTCATGATTTTGACTAATTATCCACAAAAGGGGCTATTTCATTACTTTTTATTTAATTTTTAAACTTTTTATGGCTAAAAGCAGCAGAGATTCAAATATTTTGTCTATTTTGCTGGGATAAAATATTTCCCAAATGAATGAACAAGCAATATTACAAGGCTGCTTGCGAAAAGATCCTCTCTGTCAACGAGAGTTATATAATCATTTTAGCCCGCGAATGCTAAGTGTTTGCTACCGTTTTTCGCAAAGCAAGGAAGATGCAGAAGATATGTTGCAAGAGGGGTTCATAAAGGTATTTAC
>CAISUR010000628.1 GCA_903888655.1 uncultured Bacteroidota bacterium
ATTAGATAAACGGTGAACATAAACCTTTAAGTCTTTGCTTACTTTAAATTGTTGCCCTGCTATCTCTACGATTGCGTACATAACAAATTTGTTTAGTTAATTTTTTTAAGGTTGCAAATATACAAATAATTATTTCTCTTACAACGCTATCTGCAAAAAAAATTTCCTAAAAATCAACTCATTACATTTTTGGTTGTATTTGAAGTTAAAATAAATAAAAAATCTACTTTTGTGTAACGAAAAGTACTATTAAAACACTAATGGTGCTATCAACTAAATTTTAAATAGTTTTTATGAAAAAATCTTTAATCGCTTTAAGTCTAATGCTTATGCTAGGAGGAACCGCACACGCCCAAAAGGTGGCTTTTGAGGAATACGATTTGGCCAATGGATTGCATGTTATTTTGCATAATGATCCATCTGCTCCGGTGGTAATAACTTCGGTTATGTACCATGTTGGAGCTAAAGATGAACAACCAGACAGAACTGGATTTGCTCACTTTTTTGAACACCTTTTATTTGAGGGAACAGAAAATATAAAACGTGGCGAATGGTTTAAAATTGTCTCTTCTAATGGAGGAGTTAACAATGCAAATACTACAGATGATCGAACTTATTATTACGAGGTTTTCCCGTCAAATAGTCTACAACTAGGTTTGTGGATGGAATCGGAACGAATGATGCATCCTGTAATTAATCAAATTGGTGTAAATACCCAAAATGAAGTCGTTAAAGAGGAAAAGAGAAAAAGCTATGATAACAGACCTTATGGTCAGATTTTTCAGGAAGTAAAGAAAAATATATTTACGAAACATCCATATCGATGGACAACCATTGGTTCCATGGCTCATTTAGATGCGGCAAAGCTGGAAGAATTTCAAGCATTTAACAAAAAATTCTATATCCCAAACAATGCTGTATTGGTAGTAGCAGGAGATATTAGTAATCCTACCGAAACTAAACAGTGGATTGAGCAATACTTTGGTTCAATTAGCAAACAACCCGCAATTGTGAGACAAAAATTTGTAGAAGAGCCAATTACAAAACCAATCAATGCGACTTTTGAAGATGCAAATATTCAAAAACCAATGATGATTGCTGCCTATAGAACGCCATCTATGAAAACTCGTGATGCTAGAGTATTAGATTTTATTTCAACGATTTTGAGCGATGGTAAAAGTTCTCGTTTGTACAAAAAGATTGTTGACGATAAAAAAATGGCATTAGAAATAGGAGCTTTTAATAACAGTCAAGAAGATTATGGAACTTATATAATCTACGGATTGCCTCAGGGCGAATTTACAACAACTGATTTAGTAAAAGAAGTTGACCAAGAAATAGCGGGACTTCAAACAGAGCTAATATCTGAAAAAGAATTACAAAAATTGCAAAACAAGTACGATAGTCAATATGTTGACGGAAATTCTAATGTAGAAGGAATTGCTAGTAATTTAGCTTCATTTTACTTACTATATGGTGATGTGAATTTAATCAATACTGAAATTGAAATGTACCATTCGATCACTCGTGAAGAGATAAGAGAAGTGGCTAAAAAATATCTAAATCCAAATCAACGTTTAATTTTGGACTATGTTCCAGCCAAAGATAAAGCTGATAACAAATAAATTTACGACTCATGAAAAAAAATATAGTAATACTAATATCAAGTTTGTTCCTTACGGTAATTATGCAAGCACAAGATAGAACCCAACCAAAACCAGGTCCGTCGCCTAAAATCAATATTAATAAACCTGAAACTTTTTCGTTACCAAACGGATTAAAAGTTTTAGTAGTTGAAAATCATAAATTACCAAGAGTTTCCTTTAGCTTAACCATTGACAACGCTCCTTATGCTGAAGGCGATAAAAAAGGAGTAAGTACTTTACTGGCATCGTCATTAGGAAATGGTTCTACAAAAATCTCTAAAGATGCTTATAACGAAGAAATTGATTTTTTGGGTGCCGACATTAGTTTTTCATCACAAGGAGCATTTGCAAACGGACTATCTAAATATTCAAAAAGAATATTAGAATTAATGGCTGATGGTGCTTTAAACCCTAATTTTACTCAAGAAGAATTTGATAAAGACAAAGAGAAATTAATAGAAAATTTAAAAACTCAAGAGAAAAACGTTACCGCTGTAGCTGGAAGAGTAGAGAACGTTTTGGCATATGGTAAAGGACATCCATCTGGCGAATATTTAACAGAAGCCTCGATCAAAAATATTTCTCTTGACGACGTAAAAGCAAATTATAATTCTTATTTTGTTCCAGAGCATGCCTATTTGGTGGTTCTTGGAGATGTAAAATTAAAAGACGTAAAAAAAGCAGTAAAAAAACTTTTTGGCAAATGGGCAAAAGCTTCTGCACCAAACGCGACTTATTCAGACCCTAAAAATGTTGCTACAACGCAAATCAATTTTGTAGATATGCCAAATGCCGTACAATCGGAAATTGCATTGCAAAACACAGTGAATTTGAAAATGAATGACAAAGATTATTTTGCTACAATTGTTGCCAATCAAATACTTGGTGGCGATTTCAATAGCTATTTAAATATGAATCTTCGTGAA
>CAISUR010000629.1 GCA_903888655.1 uncultured Bacteroidota bacterium
TCTGACTCTCGTCCAGAAAAAAACTCCCTAGCCCCGATTGAAGCGGCACCTTGTATAGCGAAAAGCGGGAAAATGGATCACAAAAAAAACCAAACCTTTCGCTGAAAAAAAATTATTTTAAATCTACAATTATTAAAAGTGGTACTAGGCTAGTAAAAAACATCTACTTTCATTTATTAGTCTTTATTATCGTCAAAAGTAAAGTTTCTCAATTTTGGCACTTTTGCAAAAGTAAAAGCAATAACTCCTAAAGTCAACACACCTCCCGTTACAACAGCTCTAACAGTTCCAAGCCAATTTGCCATAACTCCACTCTCGAAATCACCAAATTCATTGGATGAACTAATAAATATTGTATTTACTGCAGAAACTCTGCCACGCATTGCATCGGGAGTTACTAATTGCAGTATCGTACTTCTAATTACGACGCTTACTGCATCAAACATACCTGAAAATAATAACATAAAGAATGAAAGATAGAAATTAGTTGATATGCCAAATACAATAATTGACAAGGCAAATCCTGTTACGCAAAGAAATAGTTTTTTTCCCGGTGTTTTTTTTAATGGTAAAAACGCCAATAATCCTAATGTAATCAATGCACCTATTCCGGGAGCTGCTCGAAGGATTCCGAACCCCATTTCGTTGACGTGTAAAATTTCTTTTTGATAAACGGGCAATAACGCTACAGCACCGCCAAATAATACCGAAAACATATCTAATAATTGTGCTCCGAGTAAAGTAGGTGTTTTCATTACAAATTTTAAACCTTCTTTGATGCTGTGTATGATAGGCTCTTTTTCTTTTTTAAGAATGGGTTTCACCTTAATAAATAGTATTGGAATATAAATTAGTAGTAAAACACAAAACACCGCAAAAAGTCCAAAACCAATACCAAATAAAGCAATAAACCCCCCAGCTACTAACGGACCGAGTACAGCACCTAATTGCCATGACATACTACTCCAACTGGTTGCATTGGGAAAATGCTCTCTAGGAACTACTAGCCCAAATAATGAAAACATAGAAGGCGCAAAAAAAGAACGCAAAACACCTCCGATAAATACGAAAAAGTAAATTAATACCACAATTACAGATACTTTTAGATTTTTTTCAGCGAAAGGTAATGCCAGACAAAACAAACAAAAAGCTGTAATAAGATAGCCCGTAAGACAGGTTATCACCATTTTGCGTTTTTCATTTTGGTCAACAAAATGTCCTGCAATTAAAGAACATCCAATCGCTGGAATAACCTCTGCCAGCCCAACAAAACCTAAAGATAATTTATTATTAGTAATTTGATATACCCAAAAATAAAGTATTGTAGACTGCATATTTAATGCAAAAATGACTCCCAATCGCGTACCTAAAAATGCTCTAAACTCTTTAATCTTCAAAGAAGGATTCTTGTAGAAAAAGCCTGAAGTGGTTATTGAAGATGGATTTTCTTTTGGCATATTTTTTTTTACTACAGATTAGATAACTAAATTTTTTTGGCTACAAATTTCACCAATTATATTTGATTATTTGTTAGATGTTTGTTAATACTGCAATCGACTACTCCTCCTTTTGCTGTAAGCAAGTGGCGAGTTAGAACTAAATTACGTAATACGCTCCTATTATCTTTTTAACAGAAATAAAACCAATTTTATGCAAATCGATTTGATTTCGTTCTACCCAAATAAGTTCTTTAATTTCATCTTTGGCATTTATTGAAATGGTTTTAAAATCGAGTTTACATTCGTAAAAAATATCCAAAGTTCTATAGGAAACATTTTTAAATAAATAATTATTTGGTGCTGTTGTAATGTATTTTAAATCGATTGGAGTAATCTTCAACCCTAGTTCTTCAAGTATTTCTCTACAAGCAGCTTCTTCGGCGTTTTCATTAGGATCAATAAATCCTCCTGGTAGATCCCATTTTCCTTTATCGGGATCGACATTTCGAACTGCAAAAAGAATTTGATTTTTAAAGGTAAACACAATAGAAACAGCTGCTGCAATGTTATGATACAATACAAAATCACATGATTTGCAATGAAATTTAAGATTGTTAACATAAGTGACATCTTGTGAGCCACAATTCGGACAATATTTGAAAAAAGAAGCTTCGTTGCTAGACATTGACTTATTTTATATATTTTATTTAA
>CAISUR010000630.1 GCA_903888655.1 uncultured Bacteroidota bacterium
CAACCGTGAAGTTTCTAAATGGAGCCAACCACTAGTGCAACCTATGCAACAAGGAATTTGCGGTTTTATTATAAAAAAGATTAATGGAGTATACCATTTTTTAATACAAGCAAAATTAGAATGTGGCAACTATGATATTATGGAATTGGCACCCACATTGCAGTGCCTGACCGGAAATGTATTTGAAAGTAAGCATAAGCCACATTTTTTTGAAGAAGTTATTTCGGCAAACAAAGCAAATATTATATATGATGCATTGCAATCAGAAGAGGGAGGTCGTTTTTATCAGGAACAAAATAGAAATATTATTGTTTTGGTTGGAGAAGAATTTCCTTTGGAACTGCCCGATCATTATCATTGGATGACGCTTGGCCAAATTAACGAATTTCTTCGATTTAATAATTTTTTAAATATACAGGCTAGAAGTTTACTTGCGGCGATTAAATATATTTAATGATATAATAAATATTGAAGCCCGCGGCTTGTTAGCCGAAATTAGATTTAAATGAATCAATTTATTATTGAGCTAAAATTAAAAAAAGAATTTTTTAAGAATGTCAAAAGTTATTAATATTGGTGTACTTGGTTGTGCAAATATTGCTCAGCGTTTAATCCTACCAGCAATTTCTAAGAATAGTGTGTTTAAATTGATTGGTGTCGCTAGTAGATCAAAAGAAAAAGCTGATTCTTTTGCTAGTATCTTTAATACTTCCGCTTATTATAACTATGAATCTTTACTTGAATCAAATCTTGATGCAATATACATTCCTCTGCCAAATGGGTTGCACTATGAATGGATTAAAAAAGCACTTAATAAAAATTTACATGTTCTAGTAGAAAAATCGTTAGCATGTAATCTTGAAGAGGTAAAGGAGCTAAATTTATTAGCAAAGAATAATGGATTGGTATTAATGGAAATTTTTCAATTTAGATTCCATAAACAACTTAAATTTATACAAGATCAAATTGATAAAGGGCATCTTGGAGAAATAAAATTGTTGCGATCAAGCTTTGGATTCCCCCCTTTTGAGGATAAAGATAATATACGTTATCAGAAAGATATTGGAGGTGGGGCTTTGCTTGACGCTGGGGCTTACACCATTAAAGTATCACAAATTTTTCTTGGCTCGGATATTTATATTGATAGCGCAAGCCTAGATAAACCCTGTGATAAAGAAGTTGAAATTTCGGGTAGTGCTTACATAAAAAATAAAAATGGTTCAATGACTGCTCAAATAGCTTTTGGCTTTGATCACTTTTATCAAAATATCCTCGAAATATGGGGGAGCAAAGGAAAGTTAACAGCAAGCAGAATCTTTACTGCAGGACCTGGCATCAAGGCAACAGTCAAATTAGAGGGTAGCGATTTTTCTGATAGTGTTCATTTAATAGAAGATGATCATTTTCATAATATGTTAAATCATTTTAGTGAATTAATTAATACTAGAATTGGTCTTGATAACGAATATGAACAAAATGAGAATCAAGCAAGATTAATAGGAGAGCTATTTGAAAAATCAAAAATATAATAACCTATTACTTGAACTTACATTAC
>CAISUR010000631.1 GCA_903888655.1 uncultured Bacteroidota bacterium
CCATCAATTGTCAATGCTTTGTTTTGAAAATCTTGATTAGGTTTATCATAATTTCCTCCAGCGATAAATCCGATTTTGTCGTTATAAAAATCGGCTGTAAAAATTCCAGTCATGCTTTCACCTTGAATTATCGGCGTTTCATAAACACTCCAAGAGTTTCCTTTATCGGGAGAATAAAACACTCTCGATTTTTTGCCGCCAGAAACAATCCAAGTAGCGTTTCCTTTAATAACAATATTGGAATTACTTGCAGCAAAGGCCGCTTCACCATCTACAATTTTAGGAAGTTTATCACAAGGTATTTTTACCCAACTATCACCATTATCACGAGTGATTAGTATAGATAAACAATTGTCAATTGGGTCTCCAACTGCGATTCCTTCTGTGTCATTCCAAAATTGCATACTATCATAAAATACTTTTTCATGATGTTCTTCATACACTAATTTCTTAACAAACAAATCTTTAGTAAACTTATACAACAATGCTGGATTTCCAACATTCAGTACAAAAATAGAATGAGAGGTTTGAGCAATACTTCTGAACTCTAATTTTAGGGAATCTGTACTAATTTTACGTTCCATTTTATTGGAATTATCTAAATTCACGACTCCTATTCTGTTTTTATCGGCAGCATACCACACTTTATCAGTAATAACGGTAATAGCTCGGATGTTAATTTTATCTTTGAATAGTGTATCGATTTTTACACTGGTGAAAGACAAATTTTTGGAAAAGTGATTTGTTTTGCAAGAAAAAAATAAAACGCTGGTAATTAATAGAATAAAACTTTTTTTCATCATTGAACAATTTTAAGGATGCTAAAATACTACTTAAAAAAATCTTAATTAATTATAACTTTAATTTCTTGGCATAGATATTGAAATATTGTTTTCAAATGTTATTACTAACCATAAATACTGAGTGTTATGAAAACTAAAATAATCCTTTCGACGCTAATGAGTTTGCTTTTTGCATCATCATTTGCTCAAGACAGAACTACTGTAAATGCAATAAGTTCTGACATTAGTGATAATCTAGATTTAAGAGCTGTAGCTTCAATATTTGGAGAGTCAAAAGATTTAGCCGATTTTGAGCAACGATTGAATGATCCGAAGGCACATATATCTAATTTAGACTTGAATAATGATAATCAAGTAGATTATCTACGCGTAATTGAATCTTCTGAAAAAAACACTCATTTGGTTGTAATTCAAGCTGTTTTGGGTGAAAATAAATTTCAAGATGTTGCCACCGTTGAAGTTCAAAAAGACCCAAATAATCAAGTTCACGTTCAAGTAGTTGGTGATGTATACATGTATGGAAAAAACTATATTTATGAACCTGAATATACATATGTTCCTGTGATTTACAATTGGTTTTGGTCTCCATTATATCGACCATACTATTCTTCTTGGTACTGGGGTTACTATCCAAGTTATTACTATGCTTGGAATCCTTTTCCATTATTCAGATATAGATATAATATTGGATTCTACATCAATTTTAATAACCATTACAATTACGTAAATTACAGAAGATGTGAAGTTGCTTATAGTCATTATTATGGCAGAAGAGGTAATTGTTATGAAAGAGCTTATCCAAATCGTTCTTTTGAATATCGCAATGCAGGTTTTGGTAACCGATATGAATTAGATCAAACAAGACCGAGACATGATGTAGCTTATAATCAATCTGGAACTAATAGTCCTAGAAATTTTGATAATCCAAGAGGAAACTCAAACGATAATCCAAGAAATAACATGAGTAATCCAAGAGAAAATTCATATAATTCTCCAAGAAATAATTATGAAACAAGTCCTAGAGGAAATTCTTATAGTAGTTCTCCAAAAAGTTCAGCAACCTATGCGGTAAATCAAAATCCTAGAACTAATTATTCACAAGGAAGTACTTCTTATACCACTACTTATATCCCACGTTCTAGTTATAATCAAGTTGGTTATCAAGCAGGTAATGCATTTCCAAGAAATGGAGGATATAGCGCTTCTAACCAATCTGAACCTAGAGTTATGAATGGAGGAAATTATGCCCCAAGAAACAATGGTGGTGGAAATACAACCCCAAGAGGTAGTGGTTATAGCGGCGGCGGAAGTAGAGGATCTAATGGCGGTGGATTTAGTGGGGGTGGCAGAAGCTCTAGTGGTGGAAGACGATAATTTATAATGAAAATAAACTAAAAAGCATCGAAAATATTCGGTGCTTTTTTTATTTCAATTCTCTAAAAGTAATACATTTGTACTCTTTTTTAAAATTTTTATGAGTTCAAATAGTAACAGTCATCATCATCTTCATAGTAAATTAACAGCCGCAGGTTTATTGATAACACTAGGAATAATTTATGGAGATATCGGTACTTCTCCATTATATGTTATGAATTCTATTATTGGTAAAAATGTTATCAATGAGAATTTAATTCTTGGTGGATTATCTTGTATTTTCTGGACCTTAACGCTTCAAACCACATTAAAATATGTAATCATTACATTAAGTGCTGACAATCATGGTGAAGGTGGGATTTTCGCATTATATGCTTTGGTAAAACGAACTCGAATTCAATGGTTAATAGTGCCAGCAATTATTGGTGGAAGCGCTTTATTAGCCGATGGAATTATCACACCTCCTATATCGGTTTCTTCAGCTGTTGAAGGCTTGCGTTTGTTTAAACCAGATATCCCAACTGTTCCTATCGTCATTGCCATTTTATTTGTTTTATTTACAATTCAACAATTTGGAACCAAATTAGTAGGTAAGTTTTTTGCACCAATGATGCTAATCTGGTTTTCCATGTTAGCTATTTTAGGAATTATTCAAATGACGAATAACCTGTCGGTGTTCAAAGCCATAAATCCCTATTATGCCTACAATTTATTAACTTCTAATGCTAAAGGAGAAGGATTTTTTATTCTAGGAGCCGTCTTTCTTTGTACAACGGGTGCAGAAGCGTTGTATTCGGATATGGGACATTGCGGTAGAAAAAACATCAGAATCAGTTGGATGTTCGTAAAAACAACTCTTGTATTAAATTATTTTGGTCAAGGTGCTTATTTATTGTTGCATCAAGGTAAAACATTGGCACAACTTAATCCTGATAATTCAAATCCATTTTATTTAATTATGGCTGAATGGTTCAAACCTGTAGGAATTGTTGTGGCTACAATGGCAGCTGTAATCGCTTCTCAAGCATTAATTAGTGGTTCATTTACCTTAATTAATGAAGCCATGCGATTAAATTTTTGGCCTAAAGTAAGAATCAAATTTCCAACCGATGTTAAAGGTCAGTTATATATTCCATCAATCAACTGGTTATTGTTTTTTGGGTGTGTTGGAATAGTATGGCATTTTCAAGAATCAAGTAATATGGAACATGCTTATGGTTTAGCAATCATTCTTTGTATGATTATGACTACTATATTATTAAATTTTTACTTGATTATGAAAAGGGTGCAATGGTACTTTATTGCGCCACTAATTTTACTATATCTGATCATTGAGTTTAGTTTCTTGGCAGCTAATATCACCAAATTTATGGATGGTGGTTATGTAACATTATTCATTGCATCGGTATTAATTGGTGTGATGTCAACTTGGTATTTAGCTAAACAAATTAGTAAAAACTATACCAAAATGGTTAAGATTGATAACTACAAGAAAGTACTAGCGGAATTAAGTTTGGATTTATCTATTCCTAAATATGCCACTCATTTGGTATACATGACGAACTCAAATAGAACTGATGAAATTGAAGAAAAAGTAATGTATTCTATACTTCAAAAACGTCCTAAAAGAGCTGATTTATATTGGTTTATTCATGTTAATATTTTAAATGAACCGTATAAAAAAGAATACAAAGTGACCGAAGTTATCAAAGACGATTTATATAGAGTTGATTTTTATCTTGGATTTAGAGAACCAACTAAAATCAATTTAATGTTTAAAGAAGTTATTAAAGATATGGTAAGCAAAGGCGAAATGGACATTACCAGTCGATATGAATCGTTAAATAAAAATAACATTATTGGTGATTTCAAATTTGTACTTTCCGAAAAATTCTTGTCCAATGATAGCGATTTGACTTTCTTTGAAAACATTGTTATGAATGCCTATTTCTTTATGAAAAAATTCAGTTTGTCTGAAGAGAAAGGTTTTGGATTGGATAGTAGTTCTGTTAAAGTAGAACAATTTCCTATGGTTATTCATCCTCCAGAAATTATTGATATGAAAAGAATCGAAAGTAACAACTTTCATTAATCTATCGCATCAATTCAATAAAGAAGTATTCTCAAATCCTAGAGGTTTTATAGAATACTTCTTTTCTGTATACAAAAAAGCAATACCTTTGCAAGCTGATTTTTAAAACCATGAGATTACATCGAAATTTAGTTTATACTACTATTGACTCACTTAACGCCATCTTTAATGAAGGAGAATATGCCGATAAAGTAGTGGCAAGAGCATTAAAAAAAGACAAACGTTGGGGAAGTTCTGATCGAAAATTTGTTGCCGAAACCATTTACGAAATTGTTCGATGGAAACGATTATATGCTGAAATTGCTGATGTAAAAGAGCCGTACGATAGAGAAGATTTGTGGAGAATGTTTGCAGTTTGGGCGGTATTGAGAGGGTATCCAATTCCAGATTGGAGACAATTGGACGGTACGCCAGAACGCAAAATAAAAGGACGTTTTGATGAATTATCAAAAATCAGAAAAATGCGTGAATCTATTCCGGATTGGATGGATGAACTTGGAATAAAAGAACTTGGCGAAGAACTTTGGACTAAAGAAATTTCGGCTCAAAATAAACAAGCCCAAGTAATTTTGAGAGTCAATACTTTAAAAACTACCAAAGAAAAACTTCGAGCTATTTTAATGGATTTAAACATTGAAACCGAATTTTTAAAAGAGCAACCTGATGCATTAGTCTTGAAAGAAAGAGCTAATGTTTTTTTGACTGATGCTTTCAAGGAAGGGTTGTTTGAAGTGCAAGATGCTTCCTCACAATTGGTAGCTGCTTTTCTTGACGTTCAACCAGGGATGAGAGTAGTTGATACCTGTGCAGGTGCGGGAGGAAAAACCTTGCATATGGCTTCGTTAATGCAAAATAAAGGCCAGTTAATTGCGATGGATTTATATGAAAGTAAATTAAAGCAATTAAAATTAAGAGCCAAAAGAAATGGTGCTTTCAATATTGAATATAGAATCATTGATTCTACTAAAGTAATCAAAAAGCTTTACGAAAAAGCAGATAGAGTATTAATTGACGCACCATGCAGTGGATTAGGAGTTTTAAAAAGAAATCCAGATGCAAAGTGGAAATTACAACCCGAGTTTATTGATAATATTCGAAAAGTCCAAGCAGAGGTTCTCGAAAACTATTCTAAAATTGTAAAACCTGGTGGCAAATTAGTGTACGCTACCTGTTCCGTTTTACCTTCAGAAAATCAAGAGCAAGTAAACAAATTCTTAACTACAGAAATTGGAAAAAGCTTTACTTTTGTAAAGGATTCAAAAGTATTAGCATCAGATTCTGGATTTGATGGATTTTATATGGCATTATTAGAACGAAAACAATAATAATTATGAAAAAAAATTATCTTCTATTATTACTATTATCATTTTGTGTTGGTTTTTCTCAAATTCCTGCTGGATACTATAATTCAGCTACTGGAACTGGCTTTACATTAAAAACACAATTATACAATAAAATTAGTCCTCATACCGTACTTATTTATGGATCAGGATTATGGAATTTATATCAAACTTCAGATGTGAGACCTAACGGTACTGTTTGGGATATTTATTCTACTTGTAACTTTATTTTTGGTACGGTTGCGAACGGTGGTAATCAAGATGATGGAACTCTTGGAAATGCGGAATGTCAGCGATTTAATAAAGAGCATACGTTTCCTAAAAGTTGGTTTGGTGGCGTAAATGGAACAGCAATGTATTCAGATGCTTTTCACGTAATGCCTTCGGACAAATATGATAATGGGATGCGCGGAAGTTTAGCTTATGGTATGGTAGGAACAGCATCTTATACCACCAGTAATGGCAGCAAAATTGGAAATTGTATTACTCCAAATTATCCATATTCATTAAACGTTTTTGAGCCAACCGATGAATTAAAAGGCGACATCGCCAGAAATTATTTTTATATGGCAACCTGTTATGAAAACGTAATTGGTAGTTGGCAAACGTTAGATGTGACGGGGAGTGGAAATACCGTTTTAGATGGAACTAATGACAATGTTTTTGAACCTTGGTTTTTAAATATGTTAATCATTTGGCATAATCAAGACCCAGTAAGTCAAAAGGAAATTAGCAGGAATAATGCTGTTTATGCTGTTCAAGGAAATAGAAATCCATTTATTGATCATCCAGAGTATGTATGCCAAATCTGGTCGACAGCTTGTGCAAATCTATCGATTAATGCTTTAGATTTAGCGTCGATTTCTTTGTTTCCAAATCCAACAAATGAGCATAAAATTAATATCAGTAGTTCAATTCCTGTTGATGAAATTCAATTAATAACAATCGATGGACAATTAATGATGAATATTAAAAAGCCTATCTTTAATAACAATTCCTATACTTTAGAAAACCTTCCACAAGGATTTTATTTATTAAAATTAAATTCAGATAATCAATCAGTAACCAAGAAAGTAATTGTAAATTAACGATAAATTTATAGACGTTTTTTTTGTAATA
>CAISUR010000632.1 GCA_903888655.1 uncultured Bacteroidota bacterium
AAAGCGATTTTGATAGAACCTTGAATAGTTGTATCTTCAAATTTGTAACTTAAGATATATCCTTGTTCGAATAAAATCTTTGTGATTTCTTTTTTAAGATTAGAAGCAGGAATTTCAACCACTTTGTGGTTAGCTCTCACTGCATTTCTAACTCTCGTAAGATAATCTGCAATTGGATCTGTATACATATGTATAAATTTGCGGTAACGGTTTTCAATAAAAACTATATCTAATGAACCTGAAACCAGTTAAAATTATTATTTTTTACCAACTAGCTTTTTTAACACCTGGGATTAAACCTTGGTTAGCCATTTCACGGAAAGTTACACGTGAAATTCCGAATTGACGCATATAACCTCTAGGTCTACCAGTAAGTTTACAACGATTGTGCAAACGAACAGGCGAAGCATTTTTTGGTAATTTTTGTAATGCATCATAATCACCAGCTTCAATTAAAGCTTTTCTTTTTTCAGCGTACTTAGCTACCGTTTTTTCTCTCTTAACCTCGCGGGCTTTCATTGATTCTTTAGCCATATCTTAATTCTTTTTAAAAGGTAAACCTAATTCTGCTAATAGTGATTTCGCTTCTTTGTCGGTCTGTGCAGAAGTTACAAATGTAATGTCCATACCTGAAATTTTGTTTACTTTATCAATATCAATTTCTGGGAAAATAATTTGTTCCAAAACTCCAAGGTTGTAATTACCTCTTCCATCAAAACCAGTAGCTTTAATTCCACTAAAATCTCTTACTCGAGGTAAAGCCGAAGTAATAAGTCTATCTAAAAACTCATACATTCTTTCACCACGTAAGGTTACTTTAGCACCAATCGGCATTCCTTTTCTTAATTTGAATGACGCTACGTCTTTTTTGGAAATAGTTGCTAACGCTTTTTGACCAGTAATTTTAGTTAATTCATCTACTGCGTAGTCCACTAACTTTTTATCTGATACAGCTGCACCAACTCCACGGCTAATAACGATTTTTTCAAGTTTAGGAACTTGCATTACGTTTTTATAACCGAACTCTTCTTTAAGAGCAGAGATTACTCTACTCTTATATTCTTCTTTTAGTCTAGGGATATATGCCATAACTATAATACTTGATTAGATTTTTTAGAAAATCTCACTTTCTTATCACCTTCTACTCTTGTTCCCGTTTTTGTAGTTTCTTTAGATTTTGGATCTATCAAAGACAAATTAGAAATATGAATAGGAGCTTCTTTCTTTACGATTCCACCTTGAGGGTTCTTAGCACTTGGTTTCGTGTGTTTTGAAACCATGTTTGCACCTTCAACAATCGCTTTATTTTTCTCACGGTCAACTTTAAGAACTTTACCTTCTGTACCTTTATGGTCACCAGCAATAACTCTTACTACATCGCCTGATTTAATTTTTAACTTTGTCATCATTAATCGAATTAAAGCACTTCAGGTGCTAATGATACAATTTTCATGAATTGTTTTTCACGAAGTTCTCTGGCAACTGGACCAAAAACACGAGTTCCTCTCATTTCTCCAGCAGCATTTAATAATACACATGCGTTATCATCAAATCTGATATAAGATCCATCAGCTCTTCTCACTTCTTTTTTGGTACGTACAACAACTGCAGTAGAAACCGCACCTTTTTTAACGTTACCGTTAGGTGTTGCATCCTTAATTGACACTACAATTTTATCTCCAACAGAGGCATAACGACGCTTCGTTCCTCCTAAAACACGGATAGTCAAAACTTCTTTTGCTCCTGTGTTATCTGCTACTTTTAATCTAGATTCCTGTTGTACCATAACTATTTCGCTCTTTCAATGATTTCAACTAATCTCCAACATTTCAATTTTGATAAAGGCCTTGTTTCCATGATCTTTACTGTATCACCAATGTTACAGTCATTTGTTTCGTCGTGTGCAACATATTTTTTAGTTTTCAACACGAACTTACCATACATTGGATGTTTTACTCTTCTTGTTTCAGAAACAACTATAGATTTCTCCATTTTGTTGCTAGTAACCACACCAATTCTTTCTTTTCTTAAATTTCTTTTATCTTCCATCTTTCAGCAGATTACAATTATTGTAACTCTCGTTTACTTAATTCAGTTGCCAACCTCGCCACCGCTCTTCTCATTGTTCTAATTTGAAGTGGGTTTTGAATTGGTGAAATAGCGTGAGCCGTTTTTAATTCAGCATATGTTTTTTTAACTTCACTAAGTTTAACTTGCAACTCAGCTGTAGACAGACTAATAATTTCTGATTGTTTCATAATAATATAGATTATGCTTCGAAATCTCTTGCAACAACAAACTTAGTTTTTACTGGAAGCTTTTGAGCCGCAAGACGTAATGCCTCTTTTGCAACTGCTAAAGGTACTCCTCCAACTTCAAACATAATTTTTCCGGGTTTAACAACAGCAGCCCAGTATTCAACTGCACCTTTACCTTTACCCATACGTACCTCAAGAGGTTTCTTTGTTATAGGTTTATCTGGAAATACATTAATCCAAAGTTGTCCTTCTCTTTTCATGTAACGAGTTGCAGCAATACGCGCAGCCTCAATTTGACGTGAAGTTAAAAACATACCATTTTCATGTACAGATTTAATTCCAAACATTCCACTTGAAAGCATGTGTCCTCTTTGAGAAACACCTTTCATTCTACCTTTTTGTACCTTACGGTATTTTGTTCTTTTAGGCTGTAACATTTTTCTTTAATTTAAAAAATTACTTTCTTTTACGTGCGTCTGGTTTACCACCTTTGTTGAAGGGTTTCCTATCTCCTCTTGGAGAATCACCACCTTTTCCACCAGAAGCTTGTTTTTTATCCATTCCAACTAGTGGAGATAAATCACATTTTCCGTAAACCTCACCTTTCATGATCCATACCTTGATTCCCATTCTACCATAAGTAGTATGAGCTTCTCCAAGCGCATTATCAATATCAGCTCTGAAAGTTGACAAAGGAATTCTTCCTTCATTAAAACCTTCTGAACGTGCCATTTCAGCACCATTCAAACGACCAGAAATCAAAACCTTAATACCTTCTGCATTCATACGCATTGCTGCTGCGATAGCCA